>NZ_JBXAXZ010000006.1:0-68059 GCF_056782055.1 Dellaglioa sp. CoH-57-MRSF-16
TGTCAAGAATTTTTTTGAATAAATATTCATTTCTTCTTGCCGTATCAATCAGCTTTATTAATATACCATCTGGTATATCTCATGTCAACACTTTATTTGCGATATTCATTATCGCCTCAATAGCACTTATTAAATATATCAGCTTTCTTTTTCTTGGTCAAGTCTATTTCTGTGAATATCTCTTAATTGTTGGCTTATCCAAAAATCCATTTTATCATCTATTGCTTTAAACCCTGTATCTATAGACCTATTTGTCCAATAATATTTATGTTTTATTTTAATACCTGTACTTTTAAGATTACTATTTTGTTTAGTAAAATTTCTAATTGAAAAACTCATTTTACTGTTATATTCATCAATATCAATAATCCTAACCGTAATTTTTTCATTTATTTTTAAATAATTCAATATGTTATCCACATAACCGTTATGGCATTCCGAAATATGGATTAAGCCTTGAACTCCATCCGCAATTGTTACAAAAGCACCATATGATTGAATACCTGTTATAGTTCCTACAATAATTTGTCCAATTCTATATTTCATTTATACTCCTCAATCTTTCGGTAAAAACGGCCAAAATAAAAAGGACTTTCATCCTCTTTATTTTGTTACTATCATATCTTCAATTACAATTGGTTCAACTGGTTTATCTTGCATAGCTGTTTTTGCACCCGCAATTTTATCAACAATGTCCATTCCACTAACAACTTGTCCAAATACTGTATGATGAAAATCTAACCAAGGAGTTCCACCTTTTTTATATTCTACGACTACCTCTTCAGGATAATTTGCATCCTTTAATTGTCCAATCATCTGTTCAGGAACATTCGAATTTTGGACAATAAAAAATTGACTACCATTTGTTGATGGTCCAGAATTAGCCATCGATAAAGCACCTCTTAAGTTAAAAAGTTCAGAAGAAAATTCATCTGCAAACGATTTACCCCAAATACTTTCACCACCCATTCCAGATCCTGTTGGATCACCAGATTGAACCATAAAATCAGAAATCACTCGATGAAAAATAACGTCTTTGTAGTATCCATTTTCTGAAAGTCCAATGAAATTTTCTACCGTCTTAGGTGCTTGTTCTGGAAATAATTGAATCGTTATATCACCGTAATTCGTAATCATTTTAACTTTTGGTCCAACTACATGTTCTAAGTCTAATTGTGGGTATGTCATAACTATGTTCCTCCTATTCAAACTTTATTGATTCCATTGTACCCAATTTCACTCTATTTTACTATTACTTTATATTTTTTATGCGTTATACTATTATAATGCTATTAAATGGAATGCTAGGAGACTGTTATGACAACAAATGAAATATTTGATATTACTATCATTGGTGCCGGACCCATCGGACTATTTACTTCAACTTATGCGCACATGCGCCAAGCTAAAACTCAAGTTATTGAAAGTCTTCCCGACATTGGTGGACAAGTTGGTACATTATATCCAACGAAAAAAATATATGATATAGCTGGATTCACTGGCATATCAGGTGAACATCTAATTAAGGAACTTTCAAGGCAAGCTCACCAATTTGACTTTGACGTTAAATTAAATGAGACCGTCTTAAATTTCGAAAAAGAGAATGATATTTTTAGGATTCAAACTTCTAAACGGGTTACATATAGTAGAACAATTATTATTACGGCTGGAATTGGTTCTTTTCAGCCACGTAAATTAAATATTGCTAATTCAGCAACATTCGAGAATGAATCATTATTTTACAATATTAGTGACCTTTCTAAATTTTCTCATAAACAAATTGCTATTGCTGGCGGTGGTGATTCTGCTATCGATTGGGCAAATGAGCTATCGAACATTACAAAACAAATTCATATGATTCACCGTCGAGATAACTTTAGAGCTCTAGAGTACAATGTCACAAAACTCAAAAAAACTGATACTATATTTGAAACTCCCTTTTCGATACAATCACTTTCTAAAAAGAATGGTCGCCTTGAAATTTTGCTAAAACATTCTAAAAATAATCTTAATAAAACGATAATTGTTGATAATTTACTTGTGAATTATGGCTACTTATCCGATAATAAAATTATTAATGCTTGGGGTATAAATATGGATAAGAAACTAATCTCGGTAAATTCTGAAATGGCAACTTCCATTCCCGGTGTTTTTGCCGCAGGAGATATTGTTTCATACCCTGGTAAAATAGCACTAATTGCTTCAGGATTTGGTGAAGCACCGACTGCCGTAACTAGTGCCCTAAATTTTATAAACCCAAATATTAATCGAACTATTCATAGTACGCAACTAATGAATCCACATTATTAAAAAAATAGAACTTAAGGGGTATTTAATATTATGTCTGTCATAAACTTTTTTATAGATTTTGTTTTACATATAGACACACACTTGATTAGTATTGTGAACAACTTTGGAAATTGGACCTATCTTATCTTATTTTTTATTATCTTCATAGAAACTGGAGCGGTTATTTTACCTTTCCTACCTGGTGATTCACTTTTATTTGCAGCTAGTGCTCTAGCAGCAAATTCAATTTATCATTTGAATATTTGGATATTTGTAATCCTCTTTCTTGCTGCAGCGTACATGGGAGACTCACTAAATTTCTTTATTGGAAAAAAAGTAGGGAACTCAATTTCAGATCATTCATTATTTAATAAAATGATTAGCAAAGATAGTCTCGATAAAACAGAACAATTTTTCAATAAACATGGTGGACCCGCAATTATTTTAGCAAGATTCATGCCTATTATTCGTACGCTTGCTCCCTTCATCGTTGGTGGTAGCGGATTTAAGTACTCTCGCTTCTTACGCTTTAGTCTAATTGGCGGATTTGCATGGGTCACCATTTGTTGTTCTGCTGGATTTTTCTTTGGAAACATTGCAATCGTACAGGAACATTTTTCTTTAGTCGTATTGGGAATCATACTAATTTCCTTAATTCCAGCTGTATTTAGTGGTATTAAGTCAAAATTAAGTAAATAACTAGCTATTAATATCCCACCCTTTCTATCTTAATCTAATAAAAAAACGAGACGCCATTTTCACTGGTGTCTCGTTTTTTTAATTACTACGTTTAATTTCTCTCTTACCAAAGTAAATACCAACTAAAAAGAACATCTCAATTAGACAAAAGACCATTAGAAAACAAATCATAAAAAAATTTTCTGGTAATGCCAAAATGATTGGATCTAGTTTAGGATTAAATATCCAATCATTATTTCTAAACACGAGCTCATGAAATAGTATAAAATAATGATCAAAATTAAAGAAAAGTAAAAATACACTAAGAAAAGGAACAGTAATAGCCATCTGAAAAGGTCTTACCAATTTCCATAATTCCTTTTGTTTTGTTAATTGACCAATAAATATTATTGCAATAAATCCTAAAATTAAAAAACAACCATAATTAAACTGCACCAATTGTTTAACATCATGATAATGTTGCATCCCATTATATGATGAAGGCAATATCATTTTTACTTTATTTACCCAAGGATAGTTAAAATAGTCTAATAAATTATTATAATCAGACATTAATTCTGATTGGTTTAACCCAACAATTTTATTCAAATGTGATTGCTTGATAAAAATTTTATAAACAAACGTACTATTAATTACCAATATAATAGAAAAAGAGACAATCGCTAGATATAAACTTAGCCACTGTCCCATTTTTTTAACGCGCTCTATCATTATCAAAGTCCCAATCATCAAGTGAATCCAATTGAATAGTTGGTTGAACTTTTTTAGATGCCACTAAGTTTTTTGTTGAAACGCCCGTATAGACTAACATTGTATCAACCCCAAAGTTAATTCCGGCTTTAATATCTGTCATGTAGTTATCTCCAACCATCACAACTTCACTTTTCTTCAAGCCAAGTCTTGATAGGGCTTTTTCCATGATGATAGTTTCAGGTTTACCAATATAAGTAGCTTCTTGTTGTGTTGTACATTCAACCATCCTTACCAGCGATCCAGCACCAGGAAGTAGTCCACGTTCATTCGGAATATTAGTATCAGCATTTGTTCCAATAAATTTAGCACCACGTTTGATTGCTAAAGTTGCCATTTCAAATTTATGATACGTAACATCGGAATCTAACCCAACAACAACATAATCAGGCGTCGTTTCCTCAATAATAAATTTTTTATCCATAATTGCTTTCTTTAATCCGTTTTCACCAATAATATAAACACTTCTTTTATCAGGGTTTAACGCATCTAGATAATCTGCAGTTGCAAGTGCCGCCGTATAGACTTCTTTCTCAGTTACATGTATATCAAAATTATTTGCTAAATTATTGACAACATCAGCTGGTATTTTAGTCGTATTATTAGTCACAAATAAAAATGCAATATTTCTTGCTTGTAGAGACTCGATAAATCGTTTTGCTGCCGCAATTTTTTCTTTTCCTCGATAGATTGTACCATCTAAATCAATCATATAACCTTTATATGCCATTATTATCACCTTGCCTATTTAATTATGCTTTATCTTTTTGCCTAATTACAAATTCGTGTTTCTTTGTTCGTTTTGTTGCCGTTTTTAAATTATTTTTTTGTGGTTTTACTGGTTTAGACTTGTTTAATGGTACTTTAGTTTTTTTATTTTTTATTTGATATTTTTTTTCAGTTGTGTGCGCCCTTACTACAGGTTTTCTTTTCTTACCAACTGGTTTAACTGTTTTTTTACGTTCTTTAGGATTAGAAATTGGTTCAGGTTTTTGAATTTCCAAATTGTGCAACACAAAATAAGAACATCCAAAATTACAATATTCATATAAATAATCTTCAAGAGTATCGATACATTGTGACCGATATGCCTTTTTATTCTCGGTTTTATAAAAACCTCTTAATCGAAGTTGATCATATCCCCAGTCTCCAACAATATAATCATATTTCGTTAAAATTTGGCTAAATCGTTCCGTTAATTTTTCAATTTCAAAACCATCTCTATAATTGGAAACAAGATCATATGGACGGTTATCGATTAGTACTCGGGTTTCACTCTGTCGAACAACATCACTAGCATAAGCTTTAATTTTTTCTGCTTTTATTGCAAGTTGCTGTTCTCTCTTTTCTTTCTGTGCTTGATTCAAATCTCAAACCTCCTTTTACAACTTTAGTCATACTTCATTATACAGAAAATTCTAGTTTTAAATAGTCCCCAACGTAATCTCTTAAAAATTTCTTGCCATTTATCGAAATTTCTCCGGTTATTTCTATGGTTGGAAAAAACGGTATATACATAAAATGATCAACTGTTGCAATAGTATAATATGCATCCAAGTCAATTTTTTCGTTATGATATATAAGGTCCCCATTTTCTTGTTCTACCAGTCCATCAATCACTACTTCACCAAATAATTGGCCTCTAAAACCCATCCCTTTAATTGGGAATTTCTTAAGAAATGAACTATTCTTTTTAATTTCTTGTACTAATCGCCATAGATTATAACCAGTTAATTTAGCAGTAATAACCCGCATTGGGTGTGGCAGTGTTTGATGCAGGTCATTTTTTGTTACAAATCCTTTTTGTAAATTTTTCAAAAATAATCCACCATTTAACATTGCAATATCCGTTTTTGTACCCGCTTCGATGGCTTTCAATGATGTCTGCATTAATGCTGAATTTTTAGTCCATGATGCTTCTAAATCTTCAGGCAATTTTGCAACAACTTCAGATGTTAAAATTTTTTCTCCGCGTAATCTATATTCTGCTATTTCGTCTTGGTCACTTATAACTTCTGCTAAACTTTCTGTTTCAATTACTTTAGCAACTTCTTTTCTAATTTTATGATTTTCAAGTTCAATCGCTACTTCGCCCACGTACATCCCCCACTTACCAGCTGCGGCCAATAATGATTCATTAACTTTTTCACCGGATTTCAATAAATGATGTGTGTGGCTTCCTAATACAATATCTATCTGAGGATACTTTGCAGCTACTTTTCTATCTACAGGTAAACCTAAATGTGATAACAAAATAATAACATCTACTTTACCTGCTATTTTTTTTAAAAGTGAAGGTAAAACGGTATCAATTTGATTAGATTCCCAACCATTCATCTCATACGTCATTGGAAATGGTGCTGTCAAGGCAATTATTCCAATTTTAGTTCCAGCTGCAGTTTCCATTATTTTATATTCTTTGGCCCATGCAGGACGATTATTAACTTCTCCATCTACCACGTTATCAAGGATAATGTCGAATTTTGCATTATCATATAAATGTTGTAATTGGCTTCGCGAATTACCAATACCTTCATTGTTACCAATTGTCGCTGCATCATATGCTACAGTATTCATTAATTCAATATTGGCTTTGCCATTTGTAGCTTCCGACAACGGGTGCACACGATCAATTGCATCTCCAATATCAAAAGTTAAAACAGTTTGATTTTGTTTTTCAAGCTTTATTTTTTCAGATTGTAAAAATCGCCTAATTTTAGGCCAATTTTCTAAATGTGAATGAATATCATTTGTATGTAAAATCGTTATTTTTTCCATTAGTTTATATCCACCTTATTTTGATTATTTACTGACTTTCTTTTCACTAACTATATTATTATGGTTGTCCTAAAGTTCTTTTCTAACCATCAAATTCCTAATAGGTGGGTTCAACATTATTAGTTATACTATATCCTATATTATACTGCTTACCGTGTCCAAGTGAATTTATATGACCCTTTACAAAAAATAGCATGCAGAAAATAGTATTGCTCGCGCTGAAATTAACTATTAAATTGTAATGTTTTTAGAAGCAAAATCAAACAATATTTTCAACAATTACTTTTAATTTGTGCCCTAAGTATACAAAAAAAGACCCTCACACGTGGTCTTTTCAGCAAAAATTTAATTTTCCATCTTCATTTGAACACTTTTAATAACATAGAGTACAATTAACCAACCAATTGAAGCAATCAGCGCAATTAATGTATCAGGTTTTAAGCATAGCACAATACCTACAAAAGTTAGAAATAATAGAATTAAATAATTTGTAACAGGAAAGAAAGGCATTTTAAATACTAGCATTGATTCTGTTTTTTCTAGTTTTATTTTTCGTCTATACTTCAAATGTGCAATTACAATTGCTCCCCAAATGAACAAGAAACAAGTCGTTGCAATACTTGAAATAAATGTAAATACCGATTCAGCCATAAACATATTCAGTACGACTGAAATTGCAATCACAAGAGTCGAAAATTGTAATGCAAATGCAGGTACTTGATTATGTGATAACTTACTAATTTTTTTAGAAAATTTATTTTTTTTATTATAATTAAGCGAGAACAACATTCTACCTGTACTAAATAAAGACCCATTACAAGCTGAGGCTGCAGCTGTAATTACAACAATATTAATAATGCTGGCTGCTGATTTTATCCCTATATTTTCAAATACTTGAACAAATGGACTTTGTGATTCCGAAATCATATTCCAAGGATAAATCGCCATAATTGCCAATAATGATCCTACATAAAACAAAATAATTCTTAAGGGTATTTCATTAATTGCTTCTGGGATAACCTTTGTTGGGTTTTCAGTTTCTGCAGCTGTTAATCCTACCATTTCAATACCGACAAAACTAAACAGTACCATTTGAAATGACAAAATAAATCCTTTAATTCCTTGGGGGAAAAATCCACCGTGACTTACTAAATTCGTCAAACTGGCATGCCCAGCTGAAGTTTTAAAGTTTACCACTACCATATACACGCCAATACATATCAACACAATAATGGCAATAATTTTAATGAGTGCAAACCAAAATTCTGTTTCACCGAATAATCCCACTGTAACTAAATTTATTCCTAAAAGAATAAGGAGCATAACCATACCAGGAATCCATTGCGGCAAGTTAGGAAACCAAAATTTCATATATAACCCGACTGCGGTAATTTCTGTCATTGCAATTGTTACCCAACAGACCCAATATGTCCATCCAGCAACAAATCCAACCTTTTCACCTAGATATTCATAAATAAAATCAATAAATGAATGTGCATTCACATTCGATAACAGTAATTCACCTAACGAACGCATTAAAAGAAAACATGCAATTCCGGTAATAATATATGCCAATAAAATAGATGGCCCAGCCAAATGAATAGATTGACCTGCTCCCAAGAATAAACCAGTCCCAATTGTTCCACCAATTGCAATTAATTGAACATGTCGACTTTTTAATCCTCTAACATGCTGATCTTCTGAACTTTTTTCTGCCATTAATATCAAACTCCCTCTATAGTAATTAAGTAGATTATACATGACACATGTTAATTTCTAAAGAAATTATTCTTTTTATAATTAAATAAAAAAAGCGACTCAAAATATGAGTCACTTTACTTATTATTAAAGTTGGCCTTTATCCACTTATCTAACGTTTTAACAAAGCTCTGAAATAGTTCTTCACCCTTTAGTGATGGGAAATCACCTAATAGTACTTCATCAACTTGTTTACTACCTTCGCCATGTTTCTGTAAAATCAAAATAGATTTACGTGAATTAGCTGAACTAAATAATTCCACAGGTAAATTGAGCATACCTTGAAGATATGCATTTGATTGAATGTAAACGAGTAATTTTTTTGCTTCCTCTGTTTCAAATAAACCAGTAGGAACAAGGTATATGCCAAAACCGCCATCATTTAAGTATTTGATTGATTGTTCTATTAATAAATGATGTACATATGAATGACCTTCAGTTGCATGTGTAGCAAAATGGGTAACTCTTTCATCTAGAGGGTAATAACCAATTGGTAAATCAGCAATAACAACATCAGATTTTTTTACAATTAGGTCATCAACCGCATCTTGGTGAAATAATTCTAAATTTAAGTGTTGTAATTGTCCACTTAACCCTGCAATTGATAACATTGTATCATCATTATCAATCCCGTATGCTTTTGAAATCTCAAACTTATCAGCAGCCATTTGATTCAAAATCGTCGTCAGTAAGTTCCCTGATCCCACTGTAATGTCCAATAAACTAAACGATTTTTTTGTACTTATTAATTTTTCTAATACAAATGCAACTAAAAATCCAATTGTATCTGGTGTTATTTGATGATTAGGTTGAATACTTTCTTGTCTTGTTGCCTTCAATAAAACTAACTGTACAACTTTACGTACATCTTCTGACGATAAGGCATTCAAATTCATTTTTTTATAAATCTGATTCAAAATTTTTACATCTTGCTCACTTGGTAATCCATCTTCTACGTGTACAGATTTATTATCTAACAAATTATTGCTAGTCTCAATAAATGCGTCCAAATAAGTGATTTCTAAACTTTTTTGTAAAATATCAATTGTTTCATTAATCTGATTAAAGTTCATTTCTATTTCTTCTAATGACATAAAATCACTCCTTGAATTTATTTGCTCGTTTCAGTTTAACGATTTTTAATTCTCAATTCAAGTTAAGTTTCTTTTTTATCATTTTTCTGAAAAAGAATATCGATTACCATTCTTCAAAATAACCTGATAGGCTCCTTTTTGATATTCAACAACACCATAATTATAAGTATATTTTTCTTTTAGATTTTTTGCTTTTTGATTTAAAATAGTCATGTTTTTCATAGTTTCTGCTTGATTATATTGGCATATTTTCTGATAACTAGTGAATTTTGCTTGGAAATATATCAGTTGTCCCAATAACAAACCAATTAATAACATTAAACAAAATATGGCTGATACAACTAAATGTCCGTTTAATAATTTGATTTTTCGCATCTTAATCCTTTTTTTCCATAGGTATTACCAATTTTAAAGTCTTATTTTGGTGTTCTTGTTTGATTTTTAAAAATAGAATTGGTTCATCGTATGCCACCGAAAATGATTTCACATGATATAAAATTGGTATATGACCTCCTGAAAATCCAATAAACTGTATCATTTCATTATGCTGACTAAGATAGTAGCGAGCTCCTGTCTTATTATTTTTTAATGAAATTGTATATTGACCAACATCTATTATCTTCAAATCTAAGTGATCTGACTCCAATAATCCGATACATTGCTGTAACGAAAAATCTCTATCTCCGCTAATTTCTTGGTGTTCATTTGTACATAAGTGCCAACATGTTGTCATTAGACTAAGAGAGATGATAAATATACCTAATGCAATAATAGTTTCTAACAAAGAAAAACTTTTCATTGCAATTTAATACTTGTTAAATCATTTTCAGACTTAATTCGAATTTCAGACATAGTAGCACATTGTAATTCGCCATCAACTATTTTTGATAATTTACTTGTCGGATGAATGACTAATAATTTACTGATTTCTTTCAGATTTCTTGTAGTTGTTGTTTTATGATTCCAATAATCTTCTTGTTTCTGTAATGTGTGATTGGTCTGTACATATAATCCAAAACCTGATGCGACAATAGTTAAAGTCATAATAGCGTCAGCTAACACAATTCCTGACATTTTACGCACGTTATTCGACATCCTTTCTAATAAATTGACCCCACCCAATTTGAAATACTATTTTTTGATTTCTATTTGGTAATGTGGATTTAAAATTAACTGTTTTACCAGTGATTTGCCCACTTTTATTTATTTTTATCGTTACTCTATTTTTAACTGTCACAGTCTTCGGATAGTCTAATTTAATTTTACTATTGCCATTAATAATGGTCATTTTATCATCATTAAAATTAATACTATTAGGCATCCGATTCATCGGTGCCTCTACCACTGCACTTTGCCAAAGTTGTTCAAAATTTTGCCAAAATTGTTTTTCTTTAGATATCGCAAGTACTTGATCCATTGGCCCCATTAGCAATAGACCACAAATACTAGTAATTGCCAACGAAATAAGCATTTCAAATAAACTAAATGCTTTAAATTTAGTTTTCTGTTTTAACAACATTATTCGAGATAATAATATGATTATCTTTTGCTTCCTTTTCTTGCTTTTCAGTTAAATATTTTTCCGAAACTAAATCAGCAAAATTTATCGATTTATTATGCGTTTCATTTTCATACAAATCAACCTGCGTTTGGACGACGCTAACTAACGCTTCATCATTAACCCGTTTAGCACCTGCTCTTTGATGTCCAATGTTAGGTAATATAATCAACATTAGAAGTGAGATAATAAATAAGACACATAGCATTTCAACAAGCGTAAATGCTTTTAATTTTTTTCTATTTTTTTTCATTGAATTTCCTCCATAGTTTGATACATAGGTAATAATATTGTTAAATACAACCCAACAATACAGGCCGCTACAATTATGAATGCAACTGGCTGTACATAAATCATGATTCTTTCGACAGATGACTCAAATTTACGATAAGTTAATTCCGAATACATTAATAATTCTTGGCTCATCACATCTAACGTATTACCTTTTGCGAGAAATGTCGTTATCTCATTAGGAAATAAAGGACTTTTATCGATCATTTGTTTTGTACTCCCACCATTTTCAAAATGATTCGTTAACTGTTTACCTAACTGATATAGTAAAGATTTTTGATCAAATTGATTTAAATAATCACATATTTTATTCAAATTTAAACCACTTGCTAAAAGCAGACCCAAATTAAATGTTAAATAATAATGACAATAATCCCGATAAATTTTACCTACTATGGGGACCTGACAATACCAAACATGCCTGTTCATCGTACTTTGTTTTGAAACACGAATGATAATTTTTATGATATATCCGATAAATAGACTAATTACGACAGAGATAATACTCTTCATTAAAATCATTTTAAAGTTAGAATTTGATGACGCACCTAACTGACTATAATTTATTTCAGGCAAAATAAATTGTTGGATTCCGATATATAAGACAACCAGTAATCCCATCAGAATCATTGGGTATTGCATGAGTTGCTTTAACTGTTTCTTTTGTTTTACTCTAACCGTCATCAATTTTCCGAGTTGTTTAATACTTTTATTTAATCCGCCATATTTTTCAGAAATCGTAATTTGATAATACGAACTTTTTGAAATATACGGCTTGATACCTGTTGAGAAGGGTTCACCACTTCTTAACTTGGATTCAATTTTTTGAATATCTATTTTCCCAACTGGAAATAATTTAGTCGCCGTTGTTAAAGATTGCCTGAGCGAAAATCCCGAATCTAATAAGTCTGCCAAGACTTCGAAAAATTCACTTTGTTTTTGAATTGACCATTTTCTTCTATTTAAAATTATTTGCTGTTTCAATTGTAATAATATTTTTCTTAATACATTGATCAAGGTTATCATGCCACCTTTCTAAAGCTATTTTTTGATTAAATGTTCCTTCAAGAACAGACTCTAACTTTTGACCTGTTAATATATCAAATAGTACACCGCTTCCACCTTTCGTTGTTTCAATTAATCGCTGATAACTTACTGCCTGTAGCGTTCTATTGAGATCATCTCGACTAACGCCAAGATTTTCAAGTCGTTTAATTGTTCCTACTGCATTTCTTGCATGTACGGTACTTAAAATTAAATGACCACTCATTGCAGCTTTAATTGCAGCATTGGCAGTGACTTCATCCCTGATTTCACCGATAATAAAAATATCAGGATGGTGCCTCAATCCAACTTTTAATAATTCCGCATATGTCATGTTTGCTTTATCATTAACCTGTAATTGAATAAAATTAGGATTTTGAATTTCAACTGGATCCTCAATAGTTAATATTGTTCTTTGATTCTGAATCATTTCAGCCAGTTGGTACATTGTCGTTGTCTTACCTGAACCCATTGGACCTGAGAATAAAATTAGCCCACTGGACCCACATGCATTTATCAACTGCTGAAATTGATTTGGTAAAAGTTGAAGTAACGGTACATCGGTATTCGAATAAATAAATCGTATAACAATCGATTCTCTACCTAAAAAATCGCCAACACTCGAAATTCGGCAATTTACCTTTTTATGTTCTATCTGCCATTGAAAAGTCCCAAACTGCGGCCGCCTAGTTTCGCTCAGAATCATATTTGCCTTAAATTTAAGAAAATTATTCATTTGTATCATCTTTTTTTCTGAATATACATTAAGGCTATGATAGTTATTCAACGTTCGATACTTAACTAAGCATCCCTTGGCACTTGGAATTATATACATATCACTTGCTCTGTTTTTAACACATATTTTAATCATTTCTTGTATTTCTGTTTCAATCATCTCAATATCCCTCCTTTCCATATATTTAAGTACGCAAAAAAAGCCAAAACATTTAATTTTGGCTTTTCATATTTTTATATTTAATTAATTTCTAACTTTTTAAGATGACTTATCTCTTTATTATAGAGAGTATCTTAATCTTCGTCTGCAATATCACCAGCATGGAACACTTCTGAAACATCATCATTTTCTTCCAATGCATCAATCATATGATGGAATTGTTCAATTTTATCTTCCGGTACTGGTACTAGATTTTGAGGAATCATTACTAATTCAAATGTATCTAATTTGTATCCCTTTGCTTCTAATGAAGCACGTACATCTGGTAAATCTTTTGAATCTGTATAGATTTCAAATAATTCTTCTGATGTTTTCAAATCCTCAGCACCAGCATCAATAACATCTTCAAACATAGCATCTTCATCAGTATCTAATTCTTCACGAGAAATAACGATGTAACCTTTACGATCAAACATGTAATTAACTGAACCTGTTTCTCCTAAATTTCCACCATTACGTGTAAATGCAATACGAACTTCTGAAGCAGTCCGATTACGATTATCCGTCAAGGTATGAACTAAGATGGCAACGCCACCAGGTGCATAGCCTTCATATGTAATTTCTTCATAATCTGCACCTTCTGAACCAGACGCTTTATCAATAGCACGTTTAATATTATCTTTTGGCATATTTGCAGCTTTAGCTTTATCAAGCATCAAACGTAATGAGGGGTTCGAATCGGGATCAGGACCACCACTTTTTGCAGCCATGTAAATTTCTCTCGATAATTTTTGGAAAATTTTACCACGTTTAGCATCTTGTGCATTTTTACGACCTTGGATGTTATTCCATTTTGAATGTCCTGACATAATTCCCTACCTCTTTCCGAAATGTTTCTGAATTTTTACTTTTAACCGTTTATTATGATATCAAAATAATAGCTTAATATCAACCTTCTTCACGAGAATAGGACTGAACTAGTTTTCTTTAGCTTTTTTGTGCCGATAGTACATTAAAATTAATATCGTCAAAATTACACCTGTTGTTGCACCAATTGTATCAAGTAAAACATCTTGGATTAAGGGCGTTCTGCCACCTGTAAAACTTTGGTGAATTTCATCAAGTCCTGCATATAGCGCTGCACAAGCAACTGCAATAAGCCCACTGTAACGCCAATACTTAATTTTATTTTTCACTCCCAAGAATATGAAGCTAGCCATAAAGAAATATGTCATAAAATGAGCAGTTTTACGGATGAAAAACTCAACTAATTTAAAATAACCAACATGGTTAAAACTTTCATCTGCTCCAGCATAACTAAATGAAATATGTGACAACATACTTTCAAATGGTTTACCAGCTAAATACTTTTCTAAAAAAGGAATAGATGTCTGCTGCTTGTACGTTTCCGAAGAACTAATAAACAGAATTACAATAATTAATAAGGCTAAAACAAAGTAAATATTATTTTTATTTTTCATAAAATTTCCCATCCAAGTATAATAAAAACTTGATTTTCCAAATATAATTTAGAAAACCAAGTTTTTTATTATATTATTTTGTTGAAGAACGCTTAATTAAGCCATATGGTAATTGGATTGTTTTTTCACTAACTTCTTCTTTATCCATTAATTTTGTTAATAATCTCATAGATACAGCCCCTAAATCGTATAAAGGTTGTGTTATTGAAGATAATTTGGGTCTAACAATCTCAGTCAATTTTGAATCATTACTTGTAATAATTTCAAAATCTTCGGGTACACTCAAACCAGCATCTCGAGCACCATTCAAAACACCAACAGCTAATTCATCATCACCAACAAAAGCAGCAGTTGCATGACTTGAAGAAATTGCTGGCCATAAGGTTTCGCCAGCTCGATATGAATAATCTGTTTCAAAAATTAAGTCTTGATCAAATTTTATTCCGGCTTTTTCAAGAGCTAATTTATAGCCTTTTAGTCGGTATTCGCCATTAATGGGTTCATCCATTGAACCTGAAACAAATGCAATACGTTTATTGCCATTATTAATTAGATCCGTTACTGATTCCATTACAGCTGCAATATAATCAATATTAACACTACCTAATTCTCCAGTAGGATCAACTGAACCTGAAAGGACAACTGGTGTACGACTTCTCTTAAGTTCAGCACGTAATTCATCAGTAATTTGATTTCCCATAAAAATAATACCATCAACTTGTTTAGCTAATAATGTATTTAATACTTGCACTTCTTTTTGACCATTTTGATCAGAGTTAGCTAAAATAATATTATATTTATACATTGTTGCAACATCATCAATTCCACGAGCTAATGATGAAAAGTAAATATTAGTTACATCGGGAATAATAACCCCAACTGTTGTCGTTTTCTTACTTGCCAATCCTCTAGCAACAGCATTAGGTCTGTAATCAAGTCGATCAATAACTTCCAAAACTTTTTTTCTTGTTGCAGGTTTAACGTTAGGGTTACCGTTAACCACACGTGAAACAGTTGCCATTGAAACAGCTGCTTCTCTTGCTACGTCATAAATTGTAATTGTTTGTTTATCCATTAGTATTATTTCCTCTCATTACTTAAATATCAAGTTTTCATTCCGTTTTCAAGCACTAGAATAATTTAGCAAATTTTTAAGACAATTGCAAGCGTTTTTACCTTATTTTCATGAAAATAATTTTTATATTATGAAAATTTCAATTTTTAATTGTTATGAAAATTTCAATATTTAATTGTTATGTCTTACTTATGCTATAATACAGTATACTATTGTAAAGGGAGAGATTTCATGTCACATATTGCATCTTTACAACAATGGCTTGCCAATAATGGTACTGACATTGCTTATATCAACGATCCAATGAGTATTCAATATTTTACCGGTTTTGAAAGTGATCCTATTGAGCGCGTTTTAGCTCTCTTTGTATTTCCTGATCAAGACCCATTTTTATTCACACCCGCTCTTGAAGTCGAAGCTGCCAAAGATACCGGCTGGAAATATCCCGTTTATGGTTATCTTGATCACGAAGATGCTTTCGCAATCATACAAAGTGAAATAAATAAACGTAAAAATTCACCAAAGAAATGGGCTATTGAAAAAGGCAGCCTAACAGTTGAAAGATATGATGCTATTAGTCGTATCTTCCCAAGTGCTGAATTTGTAGCTGATGCAACAAGCTTTATCGAAACACTTAAAGTAATTAAAACACCAGACGAAATTGAAAAATTAAAAATTGCTGGAAAATGGGCAGATGTTGCTTTTGAAGTTGGCTTTAACGCTCTTCAAGAAGGCAGAACTGAACAAGATGTTGTTGCAGAAATTGAATATGCAATGATGAAAAAAGGAATCATGCATATGAGCTTTGACACTATTGTTCAAAGTGGAAAAAATGCCGCTGAACCTCATGGATTTGCAAAAAAGGATCTTATCCAATCAAATGCTTTAACATTATTTGATTTAGGTGTTATCTCAGATGGTTATATTTCAGATGCTAGTCGTACTGTAGCATTCGGTAAACCAAATGAAAAAGCATTAGAAATTCACAAAGTTTGTCTTGAAGCGCAATTAAAAGCGCAATCTGCTGCTAAACCAGGTATGATTGCGGAAGATTTAGATAAAATTGCTCGTGATGTCATCGTCAAGGCTGGTTATGGTGACTACTTTATTCATCGCCTTGGTCATGGTATGGGACAAAGTGAACATGAATTCCCTTCAATTATGGAAGGAAATAAAATGGAACTTAAACCAGGTATGTGTTTCTCAATAGAACCTGGTATTTACATTCCAGGCGTTGCTGGCGTTCGTATTGAAGACTGCATTTATCTAACTGAAAACGGTAATGAACCATTTACAGTTACACCAAAAACATTAAAAACAATTGAACTACACTAATAAAAATAAAAACCCCTAAAGTTAGAAAACTTTAGGGGTTTTTATTTTTAAATATTCCATAAACTACGAGTCTTAACTAAAATAATAGGTAACCATATGCTACTCCTTTTCGAACAACATGTGGTTACCTATTATTTTAAAGTTAATTAATTCAAATAGTTCGCATTAAAAATTGTGGTACTCATTTTACTTTTATTTTTCGCCTGTCCATCCATCTGGATAAATTGTTTCAGCTTTGCCTTCTGCAGCATCAGCATCTTTAGCTTCGCCAAAAGCACTCTTGCTATCAACATAGATGTCTTCTTCAGCTAAGTCTGAAAACTCATCTGTTAAATCAGTCATTTGTTCAAATATATCGTCTGATTCCATAGCTAATTTGTTTTTCAAATCGTTCTTTGCATTAATTAATGCATCTTTAGCATTAACATACGCATCCTGGCTCATTAATAATTCACTTTTTTCAGAAAATTTATCACTTAGATTATTTTTCATTTCATCAAAATCAACCATTTTATCTTTTAAATCAATACTAGCGTCTTCAGCGTAAGCCTTATACTCTAACACGCGATCACGTACATCTAAAGCTTTTTCTTCCAAATGTTCTTTAATATCTTGTTTCGTTTTTTCAGAAATTAATTTAGAAGCTGTATACGCGGCAACCCCACCTGTAACTACCAATCCTAATAAAAATTTTTTTGACATAACAAACCCCTCCTTGTTTTAAACTTTTCTATTTTTATAAAAACTAAATGCCTTTTTACCAACATTAATGAAAGCTGAAGAATCTTTAGCCCTCTTTGACGTCGCTGAAACGTGTGTCATTAATCCTCGACTTGCATCATTCAAATCAGACACACTTTCACTCAAATCAGCAACAGCCTGAAATAAAGGATCAATTGTTGCTACTTTACCATTTACATCGTCTAATAAAATATTTGATTTTACGAGTATATTCTCAACTTCATTTGATAAGCCATCAACATCGCTGGTAATAGATGAAATACTTTTATTCACTTCTCCGAGTGTTCTCATCATTCTCATAAGAACGAAAATAATGAATAGGACTAAGACCGCGAAAGCAACAGCGGCAATTAATCCTGCAATTTGTCCACCTGTCATAATAATTCCTCCTATTTACTTACGTACATTAATTCAAAATCTACTTATAGGATAGCATTCGAACCTAAAAACTGCAATTGATAACATACGACAGTTTTGTATTTAAATTACACATTAGCCCACATGTTTGCTATGATGATATCAATAAATTAATTTAGGGGTGATCGCCATTTTAAACAATCTTTTTTTAGAGCATTTCACAAAGGACAATTTACTTTTAGGGACATTACTAAAAACCGTTACAAAACAAAGTACTTTCCTTTCACGTTACATAGCTCATATCGATTGGGATGCCATTATTAGTAACCTAGTTGAACTAGTTTTTTCTCTTGTTTTCTTTTCTTTTCTATTTATCCTTATAAATTGGATTGGAAAAAAAATCATTCGTCGGACATTTAATCAATATCGAGGATCCGATAGATATTCAACAAATAGAGTTGAAACAATCAATTCACTAACATCAAATATTTTTCACTATATTATGTTATTTTTTTATCTTTACGCTATTCTGTCGGTGCTCGGTGTTCCCGTTGGTACCTTAATTGCAGGTGCCGGAATCTTAAGTGTTGCTTTAGGTCTTGGCGCACAAGGATTCGTAACTGATGTCGTCACTGGATTCTTTATTCTTTTAGAACAACAATTCGATGTTGGAGATATCGTTAGAATTGATTCAATTGAGGGTCCTATCGTGGCTGTCGGCCTACGTACGACTCAAATTGAAGACTATGATGGTATTTTGCATTTTGTCCCAAATAGAAATATCACAATTGTCAGTAATTTATCTCGCAATAATATGCGAGCAGTTATCGATATCCGAATTGATGTCACTGACGATGTGGATAAAATCACCCATATTGTACAGAACGTTAATGAAAAGTTAGTCCCACTTCATCCCGAAATTAAAGATGGACCAAATATTTTAGGTCTAGTTGATCTTGGCAAAGGAAATTTGGTCTTTAGAGTCGTTGTGTTCACTTTAAATGGTGAACAGGCATCTACTCAACGGACATTTCTTGCCGGTTATCTAACGGCTTTAAATGATGCTCAAATACATGTCTTAAACTCACCTATCTCACTTAACTAAAAAATGACTCAATTATGAAATCATAATTGAGTCATTTTTTAGTTTCTTATTTGTTGATCTCTATCTGTCAAAAAATGGACCATTGCAAGAACACCTGCATCAATTGCAGCTTCTTTAGGCGCCAAAAATTCAGAATGTAGCGAGTAAGGACTATCTACACCCAACCAAAACATTGTTCCAGGTATTTTAGACAATAAAAATCCAAAATCTTCTCCCGTCATTGCAGGTTGTGTTTCAACAAATGAAACTTCTGGATCGTTTTTCATAAATCGAATAAAGTTTTCAGTCCTGCTATCATCATTTTCAACAGGTAGATAACCACCTTGAATGAGGTTTAATTCTACTTCGCAATCGTACATTAATGCGATACCCTCACAAATTGTTTTAACACGTTTTTGAATCAATAAATTCATTTCTTGTGTTAACGCACGAATTGTTCCATTAATCTGTGCTTCACCAGCAATAACATTACCAGTCGTTCCAGCAGTAAATTGACCCAACGTAACAACTCCAGATTGTATTGGATCGACATTTCGACTGATAATCGTTTGTAATTGCGTGACCAACTGTGCACCAGCAACTACCATGTCATTAGCCTGATGTGGGTATGCAGCATGTCCACTTTTTCCGGCTAGGTGTGCATGAATTTCACACGTACCTGCGAACAAAGTGCCTAATCGAGTTCCAATTGTTCCAGCAGGTAATTGTGGATTATCATGGAATGCATAAATTTCATCAGGCATCCACTCATCTAATAATCCACTCTCATAGAGTCGCTTACCACCACTGGCATTTTCTTCTGCTGGTTGAAAGATAAAAGTCATATTTACTGTTGGTTGATTTTCAGAAAAGTAATTTAGAATTCCGAGCGCAACCGTCATATGAATATCATGCCCACAAGCATGCATTCTACCTTCATTCCGTGATGAAAATGGCAGTCCTGTCTTTTCAGTAACAGGTAGTCCGTCAATATCAGTCCGATATCCAATTGTATACCCGCCAATAGAACCAACTACTCGAACTAAAATACCAGTTTCAACTGTTTTAATTACTATAAAACTTTGATTAAATTTTGAAATTAAGTTCAGTAGATAGGCTTGAGTTTCAAATTCTTCTAATCCAATTTCCGGAATTTGGTGTAAGTCCCGTCTGATTTTAATTAGTTCTTCAGTTGTTAAACTCATTTCTATCTGTTCCCTCGTTTCAATTTATTTCTAGATATTACGTAACTCTGCTAAAATTTCTGTTTTATCTTTTGTTTTATCATCGATATCTTTAACTTTTTTTGCGGGCATCCCTACGACTACCGTATAAGGTGCAACATCTTTAGTAACAACAGCTCCAGCACCAACAACGGCACCTTTACCAACACGAACGCCTTCAAGCACGACAACATTTCCACCAATTAAAACGTCATCTTCAATAATAACAGGTGTTGCTGAAGGTGGTTCGACAACCCCAGCAAGTACTGTTCCAGCACCAATATGACAATTATCTCCAACAATTGCACGACCACCTAAAACAGCACCCATATCAATCATTGTTCCCTTACCAATTTCAGCACCAATATTAATGATAGCGCCCATCATGATAACAGCGTTATCGCCAATTAAAACTTGATCGCGAATAACTGCACCTGGTTCAATACGTGCATTAATCTTTTTTAAATCTAATAACGGAACAGCTGAATTACGAGTTTCATTTTCAATATGAGAACTTACAATTTTTGAATTTTCATTTAGGAAAGGTTCAATATCTGCCCAATCACCAAATAAAACGCCAGCTTTATCATTTAAGTAGTCTTCTATCGTATCTGGTACATCGATTTCAACTAAATCCCCTTTAATATATACCTTAACGGGTGTTTTCTTTTTTGAAGTGCTAATAAAATTAATAATTTCGTGTGCATCTAAATTTGCCATCATCATTCTCCTAATATTTCATATTATTTATTTTCTTTCTTTAGTTTCAATATCTTGAACTATATACTCTTTTTCAAATTCATGAGCAATATGATTCATACTTTTCATAAGCTCACGACGTGTCACGATACCTGTAAAACTGCCCTCAGAAGAAACAACTGATAAAAAGGGATGGTCCACAAGTAAGTGCAAAACATTCTCAATATCGTAAGGATCTTGAATAGTGGGAATATCAGTTTCCATAACATCTTTAACACGAACTTCGTGTAATCGGCTGACATCCAATTCATCTAATCCTAACATTGTCTCAGTAATCATAGACAAGGATAACAATCCTTTAAACTTATAATCATTATCTAAAACGGGAATTTTAGCATAATGAACTTTTGTTAAAACCAATAGTGCGTGATCCAGGAAGTTATTTTCTTGTACATTAGCAACAATTTCAGCTGGAATTAAAAAGTGTTCCTGGTTTTCGGATAACATTTTTTCAATAGACTTAGCTATCATTCAATAGGTCCTCCTTCCAAACTTTTAGAACAACTCCTATTTTATAATAAATTGAACGCAGACACTAATTTTTTTTAAAAATCGAGCCAATTATTAATAAATATTTACATTTGTTCGCAATATTGGTAACATAATAAATATTGCGAACAAAAATAGGAGGATACAATGGATTATACATTAACAACAAGATTAGCTGCAGAATTTATTGGTACAGCAATTATGGTTATTTTAGGTAATGGTTCGGTGGCCAATGTCGAACTTGGGCATACAAAAGGACATGGTAGTGATTGGGCTTTAATCGCCTTCGGTTATGGATTCGGTGTTATGATTCCCGCCTTAATCTTTGGTAGTATTTCAGCAAATCATATTAATCCAGCTTTCACTTTAGGATTAGCTTTTTCTGGTTTGTTCCCATGGGGTGAAGTACTTCCCTACATGACAGTACAATTTTTAGGTGCATTCGTTGGACAAGCTATTGTTGTTGCAGCCTACAAACCTTACTATGATCAAACAACTGATCCTGAACGTATTTTAGGTACTTTCTCAACTATTGATGCCGCTCAAAGTAAATTAAATGGTTTTATTAATGAATTTGTTGGTACTTTCATTTTGATATTTGGCGCCATTGGTATTACAAAAGCACCATTTTTCTCCGATAACCTCGGAACAGCTCATCTCGGATTAGGTTTCTTAGTCCTTGTATTAGTTGCATCATTGGGTGGCGCAACTGGCCCAGCCCTAAACCCAGCTCGTGATCTTGCTCCACGTTTACTACATCAACTATTACCTCTTAAAAATAAAGGTAACTCACAATGGGATTATAGTTGGGTCCCAGTCGTTGCACCAATTGCAGCCGGCATTTGTGCCGTTTTCCTATACAAATCACTTTTTATGCTAGCTTAAATTTTAAAAACCTCTAAACGATAAAATTCGTTTAGAGGTTTTTTTTCGCTATTTACGTTTAAACTCGCAAGTTAATTCTGGTATTAATTTATGCTGTCTAGTGAAATATGAGACGTGAACATTTTTTTCGTTTGCTTCTACTATCGCATATGTTCCACCAATCCCTTGATACATCCCTCTAGGAAGACTAATGCTCCCAGGATTTAAAATTAATACGCCATCGTCAGTCATCTCACATCCTAATTCATGAGTATGTCCAAAAAATACGAATTTAGCATGATTAGCCTTAGCTTTTAATTCAAGTGTGAACAGTCCTGTTTTAACGTTAGTCAGATGCCCGTGAGAGAGATAGATAGTTTCCCCGCTCACAATTTCAACTAATTCTTCTGGAAAATTCATATCAAAATCCATGTTTCCTAGGACACCATCAAATTTATTAAAAAGCGGATCATTTGCTTCTAATTCTGAATCGCCACAATGAAAAAATACATCAACTTGATTTTTATTATGTACTAAAATAGATTCTAATATATCACGATCTCCATGACTATCACTCACAACTAAGCACTTCATCTTATTTTTCCCACCAATCATTAAAATTTGACATTAACTTGACGGTTGCACGACCGCGATGACTAATTTTATTTTTTTCTACTTCAGTCAGTTCAGCCATAGACTTATATAATTCAGGTACATAAAAAAGTGAGTCATAACCAAATCCGTTATCTCCACGTGGTATACCCAAAATTTCTCCAGCCACTTCACCGTCTACAACTAGTGACTCGTTACCAGGTTTTGCAAAAACTAACGTTGTATGGAAATTTGCAGTCCTTTTGTCTTTCGGCACGTCAGTCATTTCATGTAATAATTTCGCATTATTCGCAGCGTCATTATGGTCCTCAGCAAAACGAGCAGAAAATATACCTGGTCGACCATCTAAGGCGTCCACCATTAAACCAGAATCATCTGCTAAAACAGGTAATTGTGTTAATTGTGAAATTGTTTCTGCCTTTAATCTTGCATTCTCTTCAAATGTTTTCCCAGTTTCTTCAACATCTGGTAATTCAGGATAGTCCAACAACGTAGTAACTTTAAATCCTAGTGGATTAAAAAAACGTTTAAATTCAGTCGCTTTTCCTTCATTTTTAGTTGCAATTAAAATCACATCTTTTTGATTCTCAATATGTTCATTTTGAATTAAAATG
This sequence comes from Dellaglioa sp. CoH-57-MRSF-16, assembly GCF_056782055.1. The sequence continues at coordinate 23,791 of NZ_JBXAXZ010000006.1, forward strand.
GTTTTCTTCTGCGAATTACCCATTAATTCTGATAATCCTGACATTGCTCCACCTAAAAGTTGCGTTAATTTGTCACCAAGTAAATCAGCATTAGATTTTTCAAAATTCAATTGTAAAAAAGCCCCTGATTCATTTTGAACAATTAATAAATGACTATCGGCTGTTTCCTCTTCTTCACTTGTTAAATCAGCAAATAACTCATCATGAATGAAACCAACATTAATCGCTGAAAATGGTTTTAATTTTTGACCGTTACTCTTTAACAATAAATTTTGAATTGCTACATAACTCGCATTAATAACTGTTGCAATAATATCCCCATCAGCTTGCATGATTTGTACTTGTAAATTAAATCCAGTATCTTTTAATGTTTCTGCCAAGGCCGTCTTAAGCGATGATAAAATCAATTCAATTTTGACATTGCTTTGAGCACTCAACCACTGATTAACGTCTACTTTCAATTCACCAATGTTATCTGTTTCGTTAACTAAAATTGTTACCTTAGTCAAGCCCAACTGGTATTCAATCGCACTATCGACTTCCTTAAGACTTAATTTTGTAATTGAGACTGGTCTAACTTCTAAATTATCTCGATTCTCATTTTTACGCATGTTAGTCTCCCTGTCCTAAATGAATTGTTTTAGAATTTATATTTTCTAATCCTAACCAACCTGATGCAATTTCGTTAAAATCATTCGCATCACCCGTCGTAAAAAATTCATGTTCAATTTTTGCTTCACTTTTAGCCGCAATATTAAAATAATCTAAGATAGTTGAAACATCGTTAACTGTTTCAGCTCCTGAATCAATCAACGTTACTTTATCACCAACCGCATTTTGAATAAAAGGTCTGAGTAATGGATAGTGAGTACAGCCCATGACTAGTGTATCAATGTTTTTATCATCAAAAAAAGCTAACGTTTCATTAACAACTCGTTCAGCGATTTCTGATTCGTATTGATCACTCTCGACAATTGGGACGAACTTTGGACAAGGTAAGCTCGTCACAAATAAATTAGGATTTTTTTCATGTAACGTATTACTATATGCGCTACTTTTAATCGTACCTTCCGTCCCAATAACGCCTACTCTTTGGTTTTTAGATGACTTAATTGCCGCTCTACTTCCTGGTTTTATAACACCAATCACTGGGATTGCTAATTTTTCTCGTAAATCATCCAAGGCAGCAGCCGTTGCTGTATTACAAGCAATCACTAACATTTTTATCCCTTTACTTAACAAAAAAGATGTCATATCCCAAGTGAATTCTAAAACTTGTTCTGAGGGCCGAGGTCCATATGGCATTCTAGCTGTATCACCTAAATAGTATATTTTTTCGTTTGGTAATTGTTTAAGTGCTTCTTTTACAACTGTTAATCCACCAACACCTGAATCAATAAATCCAATTGCTTGATTATTCATTTTCTAACCTCTTTTTCGATTACTTATCAATCTTAATTATGACTTGTCTTTACTCAAAATTCAAGTCTAGTCATTTAACATTAATTTATGAAAAATCAATATCATCTAATCTTAAATAACGGTATAATACTTGTATATTATATATCCAGAGGGAGATCCATATGAAACCAAATTTGATTGAAAATTTATTATCAGCTGACAACAATGATACATTCGCATATGAACTTATTCGCGATAGTTTAATACCAGAAGTAATTGGTACGGATACAACAATTTTATACTGGGTTGGTAAAAAAATGGCCCGTAATGCTAACCTCGCTAATATTGCAGACCTTATTACCTTTTTTGAAAAGGCAAATTGGGGTACTCTTGAAGTGGTTAAAGAAAAAAAAGACAAGCAAACTTGGTTACTATCTGGTAATATTGTTACCTTCAGACAGAATCAGATTAAGTCTGCTGATTTTAACCTAGAAGCTGGGTTTATTGCTGAAACTATCCAAATTCAAAGTGGTTTCACATCAGAAACAATAATTGAAAATCAAAATAATAAATCCGGTGTTTCAATTATTGTTCAAACTGATTTAAAAGATCCTAATATGACAGAACCAACTGACCAATTTCACTTCAAAGTACCAACTGAAACTGAATAATTATCGAATAGATAATTAAAAAGAGCTGACTTTAAAAGTCAGCTCTTTTTAATTACTAAATATATTGTGCTAAAACTTCTTTAACCTGATCTTTTGAATGATAACCGACGATTGTATCAACAACTTCGCCATCTTTTTTAATCATTAAAGTTGGAATACTCATGATACCAAAAGATTGTGCTGTTGCTGGATTTTGATCAATATCCATTTTAGAAAATTTTACTTTATCGCCCATTTCTTGTTCTAAATCTTCAATAGCTGGCGATTGCATACGACAAGGACCACACCATGTTGCCCAAAAATCTGTCAATGTTACACCTGAATCTGTTACTTTTTCAAATTCTTTATCTGTAATTGCTTGTACCATTTGAATTCCCCCTTTTATTATTTATGTGACCATCATATCAAAGAAAATAATACCACGCCACATTTTTGCTTACAAAAAGTAAACGTTACTTGAATTCTACGATAGTTGCGCCATTTCCACCAGCATTGGGTGCTGCAAATTCAAATGACTTAACATGACGATTTGATTTCAAATAATCTGTTATTCCAGTTCTTAAGGCTCCAGTCCCTTTACCATGAACAATAGTAACAGAAGCATATCCAGCAAGTAAAACAGAATCAATATACTGATCAACTTGGCTCATTGCATCATCATAGCGCTGTCCACGAAGATCAAGCGATGTTGAAACGCTTGTTGAAGCCGCATTTTTAAAAATGGTTCTATCCTTTTTATCATTCTCGATATGAACTTTTTGAAGGTCGTTTTCATTAATTTTCATTTTTAGAATACCAAGTTGAACTTCCCACTCTGTCTTACTCATTTTTTTAACTAAAACACCTTGTTGACCATAAGTTTTAACTAAGACATCGTCGTTCACATGGAATTCTTGTTTATTTTTAGCTCGTTGTAGGACCTTATTTTTCTTCAAAGCATTTGTTGGTTGATGCATTTGTGATAATTGTGATTTTGCATCAATTAATTCATGTTCTTTAACAGCTTGTCCTTGAAGCATCTGCATTTGGCGAATTTCTTTTATTATTTTATCTGCATTTATTTCTGCTTCTGCCACGATTTCATTAGCTTTTCCCTTAGCCTTATCCGTCATTGACTCTCTTTGCGCAACAAACTCGGCATACTGTTTAGCTAGGTCATCATGTAATTTCGTTGAATCTTCTAGTTGTGCTTTTAATGCCAGTGTCTCATCTTCTGCCTTTTTTCGCTTACTCATTAAGTCAGAAATCATTTCATTCAAATCTTGGCTATCTTGATTGGTCAAGTTTTGCGCTTGATCAACAACATTTGACGCTAACCCAATTTTACGAGAAATATCAAACGCATTACTACGACCAGGTATTCCAATTAATAATCGATAAGTTGGTTGTAACGTTTCACTATCAAATTCCATACTAGCATTAATTGTTCCAGCACGATTAAACCCATACGCTTTTAATTCGGGATAATGTGTTGTAGCAACTGTATAACTACCTTTTTCTCCAACAGCATCAAGAATTGCAATCGCCAAAGCTGCACCTTCTTGTGGATCCGTTCCAGCTCCTAATTCATCAAATAAAACTAATGAATGTTCGTTAATATTAGCTAAAATAGAAACGATATTAGTCATATGAGCAGAAAATGTACTTAAGCTCTGTTCAATCGATTGTTCATCCCCAATATCTGCAAAGATATCTTCAAAAATACCAATACGACTACCTTCATTTGTTGGAATATTTAAACCTGATTGTCCCATCATCTGAATTAAGCCTAATGTTTTTAACGTAATTGTTTTACCACCGGTATTAGGTCCCGTAACAACAATTGCTTGATAATCTTTTCCTAACATAATATCGTTAGCAACTACTTTTTTACTATCCAATAAAGGATGACGTGCTTGTCTTAAAAAAATGTCATTTTCAACACTAATTGCTGGTTCAGTTGCTTTAATTGAGCTTGCATATTGTGCCTTTGCATTAACAAAATCGAAATGTCCTAAAATATAAGCATTTTCTAAAATTTCTGCTGTAAAAGGTGCAACTAATTCAGATAACTCTGCCAAAATACGACGTTCTTCATCTGCTTGAGCAAGTTGCTGTTCGCGTAAATGATTATTCATCTCGACAATTGCTTGCGGTTCAATAAATAAGGTCTGTCCTGTTGCACTTTGGTCATGAACAGCGCCACCAAATTGACCACGATATTCTGCCTTAACAGGGATAACGTAACGTTCATTTCTAATTGTAATTAATGTTTCACTTAAATATTTAGCACTTTTACCACGCGTAAATTCTTGTAGTTTAGCTCTAATGGCACTTTCCGAGCGTAAAATATTTTGTCGAATATTATGCAATACTGGTGAAGCCTCATCAGTAATGTGACCATCATTTTCAATTGACTGATTCAACCTACGATTAATTTCAGGTAGATTTTCAAGCTTTTCTATCCATTCAAATAATCTCGTTAATTCAATTTCAGAATCTGCTAAATCTTTAAAAAATAATTTAACCTCATTAGTCGTTCGTAGTACACGACCAACAGCAGATAGCTCTTTACCATTCAAAGAAGCTCCCATATCTAACCGTTTCATATGTGGCTTAACGTTGACTAATTGTGGTAAAGGAATGCCACCGCGGAGTCGCAATATCTTCACAGCATCTTGTGTTTCGTCTAAATCCTTTTGGATTTTTTCGAGATTAGTCATCGGCTCTAATGCCTTAACTTCTTCTTGTCCAGATTCAGTAGATATAAATGTTTGAATTTGTTGTTTAACTTTTTGATATTCTAATGTCTTTAATCCTTTTTCGTTCATACTTTAATTCTCCTAACATTTAATCTGTAGATGATGTATTTGTAATGAACATCTTTTTAGCTATTGTTGGCGTATCTGTTAGTATTTTTTGAGCAACCGTCGATTCTAAAACAGCTTCATTAACTTTTTGATTAGGCCAAGCCGACAAAATAATTAACCCAATAAAAATAAAAACAAACATCAGTATAACCGATAGAACCCCACCAATTAGTGAATTCACCTGATGAATAACTGGTAATTTTGTAACAGAATTTATTACTCTAATAATACCTCTAATGAGTATACCGCCAACCACAAATAAAGCCGCAAATACAATCATCGAATAAAAGTTAGTCTGAAGATGGTTCGTAATAGATGTCTTATCAGTTTCCATAATTTTAGGGAAACGTTCTCCCAACCAAATAGTAACAGGATTTGTTAAAACTTTAGCAAATAAATAGATAGCGATAAATCCTACAATTCTCAAAAGCGTTAATACTAATCCTTTTCTATAACCGTTAAAAAATGACACAATTAATAAAAAGATAACAATTAAAGAAACTGTCATAATATTACTCCTTTACTTGTGTTTCACCATTAATTTCATTTAATTTTTCTTGTAATTTAATTTGATCTGAAACTGCGTTGATAGCTACTAATATCGCTACTTGTTCATCATCTATTTCAGGTAGCATGTCCTTCACTGATTGAAATTCATTTTTCACCAATGTTGCTACGGCGTCCATGTGTGTGTCTGATTCTGATCCAATAATTGTATACACTTTTTTACCGATTTTAGTCTTATATCTATTCTTTTGATTTTCCAATGAACACCCTCCTTACATTTAATCATTTAAAAATAATTTTACCACGAATTGATCAAAAGAGATATGTGTATCATAGTCCATAATATATAATTTAAAACAAAATAAAAAAGTTAAACCAATTTGGCTCAACTTTTTAAATAATCTTCTATTGCATACTTTCATCTGAAAGGAAGGTATTCAATACTTCTTCTACCATATCCCATTCATCATCGTCTTCGATTGGTTCTAAATCACTTTCAGTTGCTTCACCATTCTCATTAGGACTAAATGAGTAAGCTTGAATTTCAACCTCTTCATCAGCTTCTGAGCCAAGTGGATAAAGCATAATATATGATTTATTGTAATCATCAGATTCAAAGGTAAACAGAACTTCAAAAAGTGTTTCATTACCGTTATCATCTACTAATGTAATCTGTTGGTTTTCTTCTTCATTATTCATATTGTGACCTCACTTTATTCTTTAGTTAATTTGCCTTTACCATCTAAATAATTCTGTAAAATTAGGCTTGCAGCAAGTTTATCAATAACTTTTTTTCTTTTTTTTCTTGATGTATCGGCCTGTTCAACAAGCATACGTTCTGCCTCAACAGTTGTCAACCGTTCATCTTGAAAATCAATTGGCAAGCCAAAAGTTTCAACTAATAACTCGCCGTACTTTTGCGCAGCTTCAGCACGAGGGCCTAATGAGTTGTTCATATTTTTGGGTAAGCCGAGTACAAAGCCAGTTACTTCATACTCTGTAACCAATTCTTTGACACGTTCAATACCAAAGTCACTTCTGTCTTCATTAATACGAATAATTTCAACGCCTTGGGCAGTCCATCCTAATAAATCGCTCATTGAAACGCCGACCGTTCTTGAACCAATATCCAAGCCCATTAATCTCATTTAATTTCCTACTTTTCTTCTGTATTTAAGTAATTTTTAACTAACTCTTCAACAATTTCATCGCGTTCATATTTTCTAATTAAATTACGTGCGTCATTAAATCTAGGAATATAAGCAGGATCGCCCGATAACAAATAGCCAACAATCTGGTTAATAGGGTTGTACCCTTTTTCTTCTAATGATTGGTAAACAGTTACCAATGTATCGTGGACATCTTTTTTATTATTTTCGTCAAAATTAAAGAACATTGTTTTATCTAATGAACTCATAACGTGGCACCCCCATCAATTTATTAACCTAGCTCTATTCTACTAAAAAAAGGACCATTCGACAATCAAAACAAGCTGATGTAATCAAGCCGTAATATAATAAAGAGTATTTATCTATTTATTATTAGATAAATACTCCTTTAATTATTATTTGGTTTGATTATTTAACCAATTTGCTGCTTCTTTGATTGCATCAGCTAAACCTGCTGGATTTTTACCACCTGCTTGAGCTAAGTCTGGTCGGCCACCGCCACCACCGCCAACAAGTGGCGCAATCGTCTTAATTAAATCGCCCGCTTTTAATCCTGATTTAATGCCATCAGCACTAACTGCCGTAATTAAATTAACTTTACCGTCATCACTTGTTGTTCCAATAGCCAAAACATCTGATAATTCTTGGGTTTTCCATTGGTCAGCCAATTGACGTAATTGAGACATCCCTGAAACTGAAACTTTTGCTGCAATTAACGTTTTACCATTAATTTCTTGTTTATTTTTGAAAACATCCCCAGCTTGTTGGCTAGCAATTTTATCTTCAAATGCTTGAATTTGTTGTTCACTTACTTTTAATGCACTTTGTAATTGTTCAATTTTATTTGAAACTTCTACGACTTTATTTACTTTTACTTGTTGTGCTACTGTTTCTAAGAGTTCGTTACGTCCGTTTAAGAAATCAAAAGCTTCTTTAGAAGTTACTGCTTCAATACGACGAACGCCGGCACCAACACCTGATTCAGAAATAATTTTAAATAAGCCGATTTCACTCGTATTTGAAACGTGCGTACCACCACAGAATTCAATTGAATAATCGCCAATTTTCACAACCCGCACAATTTTTCCATATTTTTCTGAGAATAAAGCAATGGCACCCATATTTTTAGCAGAATCAATATCTGTTTCAACAGTTTCAACAGCTAACTCAGCCCAAATCTTATCGTTAACAATCTTTTCAACTTGTTTTAACTGTTTCTCTGAAACGGAACCAATATTTGTAAAATCAAACCGTAGATAAGTGGGTTCGACTAATGACCCAGCTTGATGTGTATGTTCGCCCAGAACATCTCGCAATGCTTGATCAAGTAAATGTGTCGCCGTATGATTTTTTTCAACTTTTTTATGGAAATCTTGATTAATTTCTAGTGTCACTAATTGGTCTTTTTTCATTGCTGCAAGAACTTTAATGGCGTGTAAATTTTGTCCATTAGGTGCATGTTGAACTTCTTCAACTTCAGCAATAACATTGCCTTCTGTATCTTTGATAGTTCCTTTATCAGCAACTTGTCCACCCATTTCAGCGTAAAATGGTGTTTTTGAAAAAATAACTTGAGCGTTATCACCTGGTTTTATGTTATCTACTAACTCGTTATCCACAATTAAATCAACCACTTTGGCGTCATCCACATTAGCTTGTGTATAACCAACATATTCACTAATTGTTTTAATATCTGTTAACATCCCATTTTGAACACCCATTGATTTAGCATTACTACGTGCAGCACGAGCACGATCCTTCTGCTGTTGCATTTCAGCGTTAAACCCTACTTGATCTACAGATAATCCTTCATCTTCGGCATATTCTTTCGTTAATTCAAATGGAAAACCATAAGTATCGTACAATTTAAAGACACCAGCACCAGTTAGCTCTACTTTATTTTCTTTTTTAGTCGTTAAAATAAGATTATTTAATAACTGTAATCCATCTTTTAATGTTTCATTAAATCGTTCTTCTTCAGAACGAACAATTTTAGAAATATACTCTGATTGTTCTAAAACTTCCGGATAATAATCCTTCATAATATTACCAACAACAGGTACAAGTTGCGTTAAAAATGATCCTTCTATCCCTAATTTTTGTCCATGCATCACTGCACGACGAATTAATCGACGAATAACATAGCCACGTCCTTCATTAGAAGGTAAAGCGCCATCACCAATGGCAAATGAAATTGCACGCGCATGATCTGCAATAACCTTAAATGAAATATCATCTTGGGCATTATCATCATATTTTTTATTATTACTCATTTTTTCAGTTGCATCAATTAAGGGTAAGAATAAATCTGTTTCAAAATTAGTTTTTGCATTTTGGAAAATCGAAACAACACGTTCTAAACCCATCCCCGTATCAATATTTTGATGAGGTAGTGGTTCATAGTTATTTTCAGGTGTGTGATTAAATTCAGAGAACACGATATTCCAAACTTCTAGATAACGTTCATTTTCGCCACCAGGATAATTTTCGTCATCATCCTCAGCTAAGTTATTAAAACTTTGTCCACGATCATAAAAAATTTCTGTATCAGGTCCACTAGGTCCTTGTCCAATATCCCAAAAGTTATCTTCTACTTCTACTAGATGATCCTTTGGTAACTTAACTTCTTCTAACCAGATACGTTTTGCTTCCAAATCTTTTGGGTAAACAGTAACGTATAGTTTTTCAGCATCAAATGCGAACCATTTTTCACTTGTTAATAATTCCCAAGCCCAATTAATTGCTTCTGGTTTAAAATAATCCCCAATTGAGAAATTACCCAACATTTCGAATAACGTATGATGACGTGCTGTCTTACCAACATTCTCGATATCATTCGTACGAATACTTTTTTGGGCATTCGTAATTCTAGGATTTTCTGGTACAACTGATCCATCAAAATATTTTTTTAAAGTTGCAACACCGGAATTAATCCACAGTAATGTGGGATCATCCACAGGTAGTAATGAGGCACTAGGTTCAATTGTATGGCCTTTTTCTTTAAAGAAATCTAAATACATTTGGCGTATTTCAGTACTTGTCATTTTTTTCATAAGTGTGACTTCCCTTCTATTTTTAAGCAAAAAACACCGCTGCGAGTAAGGACGCTTATAGCGCGGTACCACCTTACTTGCAACGATGTTTTAGTCGTTTACCTCTTAAACTCGATAACGTTGAGTGGACGTCATTCTATTAATACTTAACACAAGGCAGCTTTTTTAAATAATCATTTCTCTCAGCAAATGAAATGTTTCTGTTAGGCTATTTAAATTTATCCCTGTTTCTAATAAAAATTATATTGAAATCGACTCAAATTGTCAAATTAAGCTTACGACTCTTTACGATTTTGTTTTCTGTTAACGCGACGATCCATTTGATCTTTACGTTTAATTGCTTTTTGAATCTTTTTCTTATATCCAGGTTTACGTTTTTTCTTCTCTTTTTTAACCATTCCTTTGATTACTGGAGCTAAAGGATCTTTGGTTTGTTTACGATTTTCACGGCGATTACGATCATAAGAATCAACGATTTCACCTTTTTTAATATCTTTAGGTGCAAATTTAATCCCCATTGCTTCTAACTCAGCAATTTTATTTTCTTCATTTGGTTCATATAACGTCATCGCAATACCACTCAAACCGTTACGACCAGTACGTCCAACACGATGAATGAAGAATTCTAAATCATTTGGAATATCATCATTGATGACATGTGAAACACCCTCAATATCAATTCCACGCGCTGCCAAATCAGTTGCGACAACATATTGAAAATCTAAATTTTGAACTTCTTTCATGACACGTTTTCGTTCACGAGCTGGCACATCACCATGAATTTTAGCAACTTTTAAATTCTTACCACGTAAATACTCAACAATTTCATCAACACGTGTTTTTGTATTTGCAAAAATAAGTGCGATATATGGTTGTCCCATCGTAATTAATTGATAAATAACTTCATTACGATCATGACCCTTCGTTGGAATAATCCAGTTTTCAATCGTATCACTAATAACTGATTTAGCTGCAATTTCTTCAACTACTGGGTTCTTCATGTATTTCTTTAAAAATGGTTGTAATTTTTGTGGAATAGTTGCTGAAAACACCATCATTTGAAGATCAGAAGGTAATGCAGATGCAATTTGATCAGTTTCTTTCAAAAACCCTAAATCAAGTGTCATATCTGCTTCATCTACAACTAAAGTTGATGCATTATGAATATCTAAAGCGTTACTGCTCATTAAATCAGCAATACGTCCAGGTGTCCCAATGACAATTTGTGGTTGTCTTCTACTTAATTTATCGATTTGACGCTGTTTATCTGTCCCACCAACATAATTTTGAATATGAATAGGTTCGGGACTAAATTCTGCCAATTGCTTAGCAGCTTCATAAATTTGGTAAGCAAGTTCACGACTTGGTGTCGTAATAACTGCTTGAACCGTATTATTTGAAGGATCAAGTTGATTAAAGATTGGTAATAGGAAAGTATGTGTTTTACCACTACCCGTTTGTGATTGACCTACAACGCTTTTACCCTTTAAAACAACTGGTATTAAGCGTTGTTGAACTTCTGTTGGTACATTAAAATGAATTGCTTCAATCGCTTTTAAAAGATACGATTTCAATCCAAAATTTTTAAAATTTTCTGGCATTTTATTCTCCCGTATATGTCTTAGCTAAATCATCAAGTGATTTAACTATTTCTTCGTACTCTGCTTGGTCTTTAGCTCTTGCACCACTGGCCATGGGATGTCCACCACCATCATGCTCTTTTGCTAACTGATTGATTACAGGACCTTTTGATCGTAATCGAACGCGATAGCTACCATCCTTTTGCTGCACAAAAATTGCCCAACATTGAACTTCAATAATTTTACCTGGTAAAGGTACAATTTGAGATGAACCAGCATCGCCCAACTCTATTGAATCTAGATAGTCATGTGTCAATATGACATATGCTGCTTTATGTTCTGTAATAACTAAATTATCATATACATATCCTGATAACTTAGCGACACCTGCGGTAATATTGTCCATTTTTTGGTTTATTTTAGTAGTTGAAAAATGATAAGTCATTAATTCAGCAACCACTTGCATCGTATGTGCAGTTGTTGCTGAATACATGAATCGACCTGTATCGCCAACAATTCCGGCGTATAACATCCTAGCCGCATCATCAGTAACTACAAGTTCTCCACCAACGCCATCAACTAAATCCATAACTAATTCAGAACTACTTGATGCATTTGTTTTCACCCAAACTAAATCACCATAAACGTCTTCATTGGGATGATGATCCAATTTAATTAGGTAGGCACCACTTGTATATCGATCATCTTCAACTCTTGGACGATTAGCCGTATCAATCACGATGACGAGTGCATTATTATACGTCTCATCAGAAATTTCATCTTGGTCACTAATCCATACTAATCCAGCTGAGGGCGCACCAACTTGATAAACCTTTTTGTCAGGAAAACTAGCACGAATAATTGCTGCTAACCCCGATTGAGATCCAATTGCATCAGGGTCTGGACTTTGATGACGATGAATAATAATCGTATCAAATTGTTTAATTTTTTTTAAAATTTCTAACTCAATTTTCACTTAAATGACTCCTTCTTAGAACTCAAATGGAATATCAATCTCGGGAATAATCCCCACACCATCATTCAATAATTGAACAAATTCAACTGGATTTTGTTCAATTTTGGTAAACGTATTGTAATGAATTGGAACAACCTTTTTTGCCTGTACAAATTCAGCTGCAATTGCAGCATCTTCTAAACCCATTGTATAAGTATCACCAATCGGTAAAAATGCTAAATCAACAGGTTCCATATGATTAACTAACTTCATATCTGAAAATAAAGCCGTATCTCCTGCATGATACAAGACTTTCCCATCAATATGCAATTCAAACCCTGCAGCTACACCTAATGTTCTCGCTGTACCATCAATTACCAAGGCAGCAGTATGCCACGCGGGAATAAGTTTTACTGAACCGAAAGGTAATTTAAGCTGACCACCAAAATTTAAAGGCTCAACAATTAAACCCTCATCTTCAAAATAATTAGCTAGTTCATTGATTGTAACGACTTTAGCCCCTGATTTTTTTGCTAACTCAATTGTATCACCCACATGATCGTAGTGTGCATGCGTCACTAAAATATAATCTGGATTTAATTCGTCAATAGTCGTTTTAACTAACGGATTATCTTTAATGAATGGATCAATTAAGATCGTCAACTTATCGTCAGTAACAATTTGAATACTAGATTGTCCAAGCCATGTAATTTTCATGTTTAGTCTTCTTTCGTTTCCAAAGTTGCTCTTAAGTATAACGGTTATTGAGGCCAATTACAAAGGCTGTTTTGTGTCTTTTTTCCCAAATAATGGTAGTTTCATATTTTCAAAACCAATTGGTGCTAAATTTGTCATCGTTAATCCAAGTAACCTAATTCCCTTTTCTGCACCCAATATATCGTCAAAAATCTGTCGTCCATAAAAATAAATAGTTGCTGCATCATTACGAATAAATTCTTCCAATGTTAATCTTTTTGTTAGCGTCGTAAAATCCTGATAGCGAACTTTAATGACTAACGTTTTCCCATGTTTTTGTTGTTTACTCAACGTTTCTGAAACTAAATGTGCAATATACCTAAGTTGTGTTTCAACTTCATCCGTTGTCATCAATAACTTCCCGTATGTTCGCTCGCTACCAATCGATTTTCTCTCTCTTTGCCACTCGACTGGACGATCATCAACACCTCGTACTCGTTTATATAAGAAGTACCCTAATTTACCAAATTGTTGAATTAATTCAACTTCAGATTTTTCTAATAATTCTTTTCCAGTAAGGATACCTTGATTAATCATTTTTGGTTCTGTTTTTTTTCCAACGCCTCTAAATTTACCAATTGGCAATTCAGATAAAAAAGGAATGACATCTTCTGGCAGAATTAATGTCATTCCAGCTGGTTTATTGTAATCGGACGCTAGTTTTGCTAAAAATTTATTATAAGAAACACCCGTTGAACAGGTTAAATGTAATTTTTGATAGATTTCTCTTTGAATCATGTGCGCTGCTTGAATAGCACTTTTAATTTCTTTTTTATTCTGTGTAATATCAAGATAGGCTTCATCAAATGCAATTGGCTCAATCATTTCTGTATATTCATGAAATATTTCATGAAGCTGTCTTGAAACTTCTTTATATAGTGTGAAATCAGGCGATTTAAAAATAGCTTTAGGACAAATTTCATAAGCTTCTTGGGCTGCCATAGCAGAATGGATACCTAATTTTCTTGCCTCATAATTTGCTGTAGCAACAACACCACGACCACCATTTTTTCTAGGATCCTGGGCAATAACTAATGGTTGTCCAATAAATTCAGGATGTTCACGCTCTTCAATTGACGCATAAAAAGCATCCATATCGACATGGATAATTTTTCTTTTTAATAAATTATCGTCTATTGTAATACCATTTAATTCAGCCATTAGTCCCACATCCTTTTCATGCAATTTTACACGAACGCACGTTCCTTTTCAAATTAATTGCTCTTTATTGTCCATTAAGATATAAAAATACCTCATTATCGTTAAACTTATGTTTAACAATTATGAGGTACTTCATATTATTCACCTATAACAGAATTATCCTTATTTAATTTAAAAATTTTACCTTCTACATTAAGATTATCTTTAATAGACTTTTGTAATTGTAACATTGCCTCATCAATAATTTCATTCTGTTCTTTATTGACAGATTCCATTACCATAACAGCATTTTTTGTATCATCTGTTAACATTGTTCTTTTACCATCTCGCCAATTTAAGCATCTGCAAACTGCTCCATCATCATCATAATATAAAACTTCACCAAGCAGAGCTGGTTCATTTTTATCATCACCTAAAGGATAAAAAGCTTCTCCACCTTTAGCAACACCTAAATGAAGATCTCCTTTGATAGCATCTGTATCTTCACCACCAACAGGTACACCATACTCTAATGAAATACTATTGTACAGGTCAACAAGCGGATTTATTGAACCCACACCTTTACCCTGATCAACTCGTTTAAGTAAAGCTTCAATTGATGAACGAGCACCTTTTTTCTTCTTAAAATTTTGGTATGCTTCACGCCAATTAGCCACGACTAAATTGTCTTTGAATGATTCATTTGTTAAATATTTTTGAGCTTTATCCCCAGCTTGTTCAAGCATGTTATCATAAAAATCGGTTTGATTTTCTTTAGGATGATTATCTATATCTTTTAAAAGCATAATATTAATTTGTGCATCTGGAAAGATGTTCCAAAAATCTTCATCTATAATAATTTTATTCATCATTACTCTCCTTATAAATTTATACTTTTATAATCGCTTTCGTACTATAATACTTCTGATATTTTGTCTATTAAAATAATATTTCCCTAAATAATTAAAATTATCATGCAAGAGTTACTTCAATTAATACCGAAGGATTAACGTTTTTTACTTTTTAGGATCGTATATCCAGTAATTACCATCATCCGTTAATAATTTATCTGAAGCCGTTGGACCCATCGATCCACTTAAATAGTTAGGGAATAACGTTTTATCATCATTATCGTTATGCCATGTCTCTAAAATCACATCGGCTACATTCCATGCCTTAGCAACTTCATTCCAATGAGCAAAATTAATTGCATTTCCATCTAACGCATCCAAAATTAACTTTTCGTATGCTTCTGGTGTTTTAGCTTTTGTTTCAGGTGAATTAACATAATCTAAATTCGTTTTATTCGTGTTAAAGCCTTGCCCAATTTCTTTAGTATTAATCGTCAATCTAAATCGTTCATCAGGTTCAACTGTAATTGTTAATACATCTTTACCTAAATGTTCATGTTCAGCACTTGTTCCAAAAATATTTTTTTCAACATTTTTAAAAACAATATTGATTTCAGTATTTTTCTCGACAAGACGTTTACCACTGCGAACATAAACTGGCACACCAGCCCAACGATCATTGTCAATCATTAAACGACCAGCAATAAATGTTTCAATCATTGAATCAGGTGAAATCTGTTTTTCCTCACGATAAGCCTTTTCGGTTCCTGCCTCATTTGCACCATATTGTCCACGAACAAAGTTTTTATTAACTTCATCAGGTTTTAAGATACGGATTGCTTTTAAAGCCTTTAATTTTTCTTTACGAATTTCTGATGCAACAAATTCTTTTGGCATGTCCATTGTTAATAATGAAACAACTTGCATAATGTGATTTTGGAACATATCACGCATAGCGCCACTCGTTTCATAGTACCCGCCACGTTCTTCAACACCTAATGACTCACTCAACGTTAATTGAATATTATCTATATACTTATTATTCCACAATGTTTGCGTAATAATATTACCAAAACGAATTGCTGGAATATTTTGAATCATTTCCTTACCTAGGTAATGATCAATTCTAAATATTTGATCTTCATCAAAAGTATTTGTAATTTCATCATTTAACTTTTTAGCACTTTCAAAATTGCGTCCAAAAGGTTTTTCAATAATTAAACGGTTGAATCCATTTTTAGTTACTAACTTTTGTGACCCTAAATGAGTCGCAATCGTACCAAAAAATTGAGGTGACATTGCTAAGTAGAACATACGGTTACCTTCAATTTGGTATTTTTCATCAAGTTTATCTGCTAATTTTTTTAAAGTTATATAATGTGCAACATCAGTCACATCATGTGATTGATAATAAAAATGTGATACGAAATCAGCAATTTTATTAGCATCATCGCTAACATTAACTAAAGATTCAGTAACAACGTTTTGATAAAAATCATCTGTCCAAGGACGTCTTGCAGTCCCAATTACAGCAAAGTTGGCATCTAAAAATCCTTTTTCAAATAGTTTGAAAAGAGATGGATACAATTTTCGCTTTGCTAAATCTCCGGTTCCACCAAAGATAATAAATAAGGCCTTTTGTTGAGTTTCCATTATTCCACACCACTCTCATTTTTGAGGTTTCAGTCCTCTTTATTAGTAAAATCAATAGTATAAGTTTACATTTTATTAGTAAAATAAACAAGAAAGTTGGTCTTAAACTAGACAATAAAAAAAGTATTAACTCTGATTAGCACAAAGTTAATACTTGAAAATAATTATTTTTCGTCAGAAGAGAATTTATCTTCTTCAGTTTTTGTTTCAATAACTGCATCAGTAGTTGTTTCTTCCTTAACTGCAGCTGCAGGTTCTACTTTAACTGCGGCAGGAAGGACACGTGCGATTGCTGAGCGTTCAAATGTTAAGAAAATACCGTCACAATCAAGTGTAACAGTTTTTGCCTCTTCATCAAAACTATCAATAACGCCGTGTAAACGACCAATAGTTACTACTGCATCCCCAGGTTTTAATTGGTTCATCATATCTTGTTGTTTTTGTTGTTGTTTTTTTTGTGGACGAATCATCATGAAATACATCAAGACGAATAAAGCCACAATCATTAAAATACTACTATATTGCATTAATAAGTCACCTCTATTTCTTTTTTCTTACTACACAAGGGTATCAAACTTATTGACTGAACACCACAGTTATTCAAAAAAATTTAAAAATTCTTAGGATTTTTATCATAAAATCCATATTGTTCAAAAAATGCTTCACGAAATTCTAATAAGTTGTCATCCATAATAGCTTGACGAACATCAGCCATTAAATGTGTTAAAAAATACAAATTATGATAACTAGTTAAACGAATACCAAATGTTTCATCTGCTTTAATCAGATGACGTAAATAAGCACGCGTATAATTCTTACATGTATAACAATCACAGTTTTCATCTAATGGTCTAAAGTCTCGTTCATATTTCGCATTTTTTACAACAACACGGCCCATTGAAGTCATTGTTGTCCCATTTCTAGCAATACGTGTTGGTAACACGCAATCAAACATATCAATTCCACGTAACACCCCATCAATCAAGGCGTCAGCTGAACCAACACCCATTAGATACCGTGGCTTGTCTTCTGGTAACAATGGCGTTGTGAAATCTAAAACGCGGTTCATTTCAGCTTTTGATTCCCCTACCGATAACCCACCTATTGAATAACCAGGAAAGTCCATTGAAACTAAATCACGCGCACTTCGTTCTCTCAAATTTCGATGACCGCCACCTTGAACAATTCCAAATAAAGCCTGTTCTTTCGGATTCAAATGAGCTTCAAGTCCTCTTTCAGCCCAGCGGCTTGTCCGATCAACTGATTTGCTAATATAGTCATAACTTTCAGAAAATGGTGGACATTCATCAAAACTCATCATAATATCCGCACCTAAAGCATTTTCTATGTGGATCGCTTTTTCTGGTGATAAGAATAATTTTTCTCCATTTAGATGACTTCTAAATTTGACGCCTTCCTCAGTAATATCACGCATCTTTGCTAATGAAAATACTTGAAAGCCACCCGAATCAGTCAAAATACCTTTATCCCAATTCATAAATTTATGTAACCCACCAGCTTCTTGTACGACATCTTCACCGGGGCGTAACCATAAATGATAGGTGTTTGATAAGATAATATTAGCACCAAGTTCGTCTAATTCTTCAGGTGCCATTGATTTAACAGATGCTAGTGTACCTACGGGCATAAACATTGGCGTTGGGAAAGTTCCGTGAGGTGTAATAATTTCACCAAGTCTGGCACCTGTCCGTTTGTCTTTTTTGATTAACCGATACTTAATTGCGGGCTCTACCATTATTAATTCTCCATCCTATTTAATATACATTGCATCGCCGAAGCTAAAGAATCGATATTTAGAATCAACTGCATGTTTATATGCGTTTAAAATATTTTCTCTTCCTGTAAATGCTGCAACCAACATTACTAATGTTGATTTTGGTAAATGAAAATTAGTTATAAATCCTTCAACAACCTTAAATTCATATCCTGGTTTAATGAAAATTTCCGTCCAACCACTGTCAGCTTGAATAGCGCCCTTAAATTTTGAGCCAATTGTTTCAAGTGTCCGAATTGTAGTTGTTCCTGTCGCAATAATTTTACCACCTGATTTACGAACATCATTTAATTGTTGAGCTGCATCCTCAGTTAAACGATAAAATTCACTATGCATTTTATGGTCTGCAATATTCGTTTCACTAACAGGTCTAAATGTCCCTAATCCAACATGTAGCGTTAAATAAACAAGATGAACACCTTTAGCTTCAATCTTTTCTAATAATTCATTTGTAAAATGTAAACCAGCTGTAGGTGCTGCTGCCGATCCAACTTCCTTTGAATAAACCGTTTGGTACATTTCTTGATCTTCAAGCGTTTCTTTAATATAAGGAGGTAGCGGCATTTCGCCAAGTTCATTCAGAATTTCCATAAATATACCCTCATATTCAAAACGAATCATGCGGCCACCATGTTCTAGCTCTTCAATGATCGTTGCCGTTAAGCGGCCATCACCAAAACTAATCACAGAACCAACCTTCATTTTTTTAGCAGGTTTTACTAATGTTTCCCAGTTATCACCATCAGTATTGTTCAATAGCAACACTTCGATGTGGCCACCAGTATCAGGTCTAATTCCATGAATTCTAGCAGGCATCACCCGCGAATCGTTCATTACAAGAGCGTCCCCAGCATTTAATTGGTCAATTACATTATAGAAATAATCATCCTTGATTTTACCTGTCTCATGATCCAAGATTAACATCCGAGATGCATCACGTTCTTCTAAGGGTGTTTGCGCAATTAATTCTTGAGGCAATTCATAATCGAAATCTTCAGTACTTAGTTGTTTAGTCAAAATATCGTCATCCTTCTCTATTTATTCTCGTTAAAGTCATAAGGTCGATTCAAATGTTCATAAGCTTCCATTGTTGCAACTCGCCCTCTTGGTGTGCGTTTTATAAAGCCAATTTGCATTAAATAAGGTTCAACCATTTCAGCAATGGTCTCTGTTTCTTCCCCTATATTGGCTGCTAACGTACTCAAACCAACTGGACCACCTTGATAGAAATCAATCATAGTCTCTAAAAGTTTGCGATCTGTCTCATCTAATCCACGGTTATCCACGGCAAGTAGATTTAACGCATGATCAGCCGTTGCTTGGTTAATTTCACTTTGGTCAGAAACTTCTGCAAAATCACGAACTCTTTTTAATAGGCGATTCGCAATTCGTGGTGTTCCACGTGAGCGTCGAGCTAACTCATGAGCGCCACTTTCTTCAATTTTTGTATTGAAAATATCTGCTGATCGAATGACAATTTCTTGCAAATCAGATTGATTATAATAGGCCATATGTTCAACAATCCCAAATCGATCTCGTAACGGTGCTGATAGAAGGCCCGCCCGTGTTGTTGCACCAATCAATGTGAATGGAGGTAGTGGAAAATGAACGGGATGTGCTGTTGGGCCTTGGCCAACAACAATATCTACAAAAAAATCTTCCATAGCTGAATACAACATTTCTTCAACCATCTTGGGTAAACGATGAATTTCATCAATAAATAAGACATCCCCAGGTTGTAATTCATTTAAAAGTGCCACAAGATCTCCAGATTTTTCAATTGCTGGTCCACTAGTTGTTTTAATTTGCACTTGCATTTCATTTGCAATAACCATTGCAAGTGTTGTTTTACCTAACCCAGGTGGCCCATACAACAATACATGATCAAGTGCCTCTTCACGTTGTCTAGCAGCTTGGATATACACACTTAATTCATTTTTAACCTTATCTTGACCAATGTATTGTGATAAAAATTGGGGACGAAGTGACTTTTCAATGGATTCTTCCTGATTATCTTCCGGTTCATTCGAAATAATCCGTTGTTCTGTCATTTTATCAACCTCCTTTTATTTTTTCATTAATAATTTTAAGCCTTCTCGTAGATAAGCATCCGTTGAGTCTGCTTCGAATGATTCTAGATTCTTACTAATAGCCTTAATCTCACGTTGAGAATATCCTAAAGCAGATAAAGCTTCAAGACTTTCTTTCATAAATGGTGATGCTTGTGCCGGAATGAAATCAAGCGATTGTTGTCCTGGCATTGTGGTTGCTTGACCTTCAATATCATCTAATTTACCTTTTAAATCAAGCACGATTTGTTGTGCTGTTTTTTTACCAACACCTGGAAATTTAATTAAATAACTAACATCTTCTGTATTAATCGCATTAACTAAACCACGATGATCATCATTGGCTAAAATAGCAAGCGCACTCTTAGGACCGATTCCTGAAACATTCAATAATTTTTCAAATAATTTTTTTTCATCTAAATCGTAAAAACCAAATAACGTCATATCATTTTCACGAATAGCCTGATAAACAAAAATTTTAACAACTTTTTTTGAATCTTCTTGGTACCTAAATGGGTTAGCAACAAAAATTTGATAGCCTATTCCATTAACTTCTAAAACAAGATAAAAAGGTGTTACAGCCGTTATTTGGCCCATAAAATACTCATACATATTATTTTCCCACTTTTCCTAATCTACATGAATCTGCTTTTAATAGTGTACCATAGACCACTTATTTATACAGTTATCGCTTTTCTTACAAAAAAATCAATTATCACCAAATATTTGGCAACAATTGATTCTTAGCCTAACCTTCGTGACCGGTTTGATGTGAATCTTGAATTCGTTTAAAGAAATGTTCCATGTCTTGATTAGAAAAATGAACTAAAACTGGTCGTCCATGTGGACAATTAAATGGATTTTCAACATTTTTTAGCTCACTTATCAATGCCTTAGCTTGTCGATCATCAAGGTGGTGATTTGCTTTGATTGCCCTCTTGCAACTCATCATAATCGCCGCTTTTTCTCTAAATTCAGCAATCACTATTTTCCCATCTGTGAGTAAGTAATCAATCATTTCTCGAATCGTACTTTCTTCTTGCCCTTCTTTAAACCAGGTTGGATGCTGTCTAATAATGAAACTATTTTGTCCAAATGGTTCAAGGATGAGTCCGATTTTTTCCAATATATCGGTATGTTCAGTAATAATTATAGCTTCACTTACTGTATATTCTAGAACAATCGGTACCAATAGATTTTGCAAGTCACTAGAAACGTCACCAATTTGCTTACGATAAAACTCATAATTAATACGTTCTTGTGCAGCATGTTGGTCTAATATATATAACCCGTCTTCCGATTCTGTAAATAAATAGGTTCCATGCATTTGGCCAATATATTTTAAATCAGGAAACCTTTGTTCACTCTTTTTCGTGGTAGCTATTTCTTCATCATTCTCTTTCTGTACATCGCCTGTTTCATCCGGCGTAACAATAGAAAATGGTGCCACATTAATTTCATTAGCATATTGTGTCTCAAATGTGCTAACTCGTTTCGAATCCAATTGTTCAGCAACTTGAATTGAGATTGGTTCAATATTCCTTGATAAATGATTTAAATTTTCGCCAATTGTAATCTTAGGTTCACCACTTGTTACTGCATCCGTTTGTACTGATGAGAATTTAGGCTTAGCTTGATATTTACTTGAGGCTTCATTCAAATCAAATTGTAATTGATCCGTATCTATTTTTTCACGTTTCTTAGAACTTAAATTCTCTAATGCTTCCGGAATTAAATTTTCTTCAGCAATACGTTCATAGATAATCTTTTTTATAAGTTCAGTTAATTCTGGTTCTTTACTCAATCTTACTTCCTGCTTAGTTGGATGAACATTCACATCAACTAGCATGGGATCTAATTGAATATTCAAAATTGTAATCGGATAGCGTCCAACCATTAATTTTGATCCATATCCTTTAATGATTGCTTTATTTAAATTAACATTTTTAACGTAACGTCCATTAATTAAAATAGATATAAACTGTCGGCCAGCACGCGTTAATTCTGGCAGTGATGTATAACCGCTAATCTTAAAATCTAAATCATGACCCTTAAATTCAAGCATTTGGCGTGCACTTTTGACCCCATAGATAGCTGAAATAGTTTGTTTCAGTTGGCCGTTTCCAGTTGTTTTCAAGACTTCTTTACCATCATGTGTTAAAGAAAATGAAATATTTGTATGGCTCATTGCTAATCGGTTCATCATGTCGCTAATAATTGACATTTCAGTTTGCAAAGACTTTACATATTTTAAACGTGCAGGCGTATTGTAAAATAAGTCAGAGACTGTTATTTCTGTTCCTTTACGACTAGCAGATGATTTTTCATCTACTATCTCACCACCGTTAACAGCAATAACAGCCCCAGGTTGCCCTTCAATAGCTGTATTCAAAGTCACTTTAGCAACTGATGCAATACTTGGTAAAGCTTCGCCACGAAATCCTAGCGTACTGATTTTAAATAAATCTTCTCTTGAAGTAATCTTACTTGTGGCATGACGTTTAAAAGCATTCTGCAGTTGGGATGCCTCAATGCCATCTCCATTATCAATGACTTGAATTAATTTAAGCCCAGCTTCCTCAACGACTACATCAACTTGTGTGCCATGCGCATCAATCGCATTTTCAACTAATTCTTTTACAACAGATGCAGGTCTTTCAACTACTTCACCAGCAGCTATTTGATCCGCTAAAATTGTGGGCAGTTCAATTATTTTTGTCATTCATTCACCTTCAGTTCTATCCGTTCAATTTTTCTTGCCAGTCATATAAGACGTTCATAATATCTCTTGGCGTCATGTTCATCAAGTTAAGTGCTTTAAGTTCATCCACAACTGCTAACTGGTCCTTTGACAAGTTTTCGTTAACAAATAAAGATAACTGCGTATCATCTTCATTGATGGTTGTTGGTAATTCTTTTTTACTATCTGATTGTTTATTTTTTAGCTCTAAATCATCTAAAATTAATGTTGCACGGCTTAACAATTCTGCTGGCATTCCCGCCAATTTAGCAACATGAATCCCATAAGATTTATCTGCAGGTCCTTCTTGAATTTTATGTAAGAAAATTAATTCACCATTTTCTTCAATAGCACCTACATGGACATTTTTTAAAGAACTAACGGTTTCTTCAAGTATCGTTAATTCGTGATAATGTGTCGAAAAAAGTGTTTTGGCATGTACATGTTTATCCACATACTCGATAATCGCTTGTGCGAGTGCCATACCATCATAAGTTGCCGTTCCCCTACCAAGTTCATCAAATAAGATTAAACTATTCTCAGTCGCATTTTCTAAGGCTTGATTAGCTTCTTTCATTTCAACCATAAACGTACTTTGACCTGAAATTAAATCATCTGCTGCACCAATCCGAGTAAATATTTGGTCAAATATTGGCATTTTAGCCGCCTCTGCAGGTACGAAACAACCGATTTGAGCCATCACAACCGTTAATGCTAATTGACGCATATACGTACTTTTACCTGACATATTAGGTCCTGTAATCAATAAAATATCAAGTGTTTCAGGCATTCTAACATCATTTGGTATATAGCTTTGTTTTCCCATCACTTTTTCAACTACAGGATGCCAACCAGCTGTGATATCCAATTGATGACCTTCTTTTAATAATTGTGGTTTTACAAAATGTGAGTCTTCACTAACAACCGCGAAACTTTGTAAGACGTCTAACGTGGCAATTCCTTGAGCTAATATCTGTAATCGTTCAATTGATTTTTTAACAATATCTCTAATTTCGACAAACAATTTATATTCTAAATCCATCGCTTTACTCTCAGCACCTAAAATAATACTTTCACGTTCTTTCAGTTCAGGTGTGATATAACGTTCAGCATTAGTCAACGTCTGTTTTCGTTCATAACGGTCTTTTGGAACATTAATAATATTAGATTTTGTCACTTCGATAAAATAACCAAAAACACGGTTAAATCCAATTTTAAGATTTTTAATCCCCGTTAGATTTCTTTCTTTGGCTTCCATTTCAGCTAACCATTGTTTACCATTTTTCATTGCATCTTGATAAATATCTAATTTATCATTATACCCCGGTTTAAATAGGTGACCATCAGTCACTGATAAAGGTGGTTCATCAACAATGGCACGTTCTATTAAATTAGAAATATCATCGACTGGATCTAATTTATTGATAACATCAGAAAAAGTACCATCGTCAATTTCGTCTAAAACATATTTAATTTTAGGAACTTGTTTAAGCGATAATTTAAGTTGAACTAAATCTCGCCCATTTACGCTACCAAAAGCGACACGTCCTGCCAATCTTTCTAAATCATAAACTTTAACTAACTCTTCTTGTAACGTACTTCTTTCAAAATAATGGTTAATCAATAAATCAACCTTATTTTGACGGTCTAAAATTTCAGCATAGTTAATAAGCGGTCTATCAATCCACTGTTTAAGTAAACGACCACCCATAGCTGTTTTTGTGTCATCTAATAACCACAATAAAGTACCTTGCTTCTTGCCCGTTCGAATATTTTGCATTAATTCTAAATTATATTTTGAATAATGATCCATTTTCAAGAAAAAATCAGGCTCATAATGAACTGCTTTTTGTAAATGATCTAAACTTCGTTTTTGCGTAACTGAAAGATACGTTAACAAGTCAGTTACAACCGAGATTTCTAGTGAATCTGTTAAATCTTGAATCGCATAACTTGATTCAGCATGATTTTCAACAATTTCTTGTTTAGAAAGCATAATATTTAATTTTTCTAATGTTTCGATTGTTTCATCAGACAAACTATCATTAATCACAATTTCTTTAGTTCTCAAACTCATTATTTCATTAATTAAATTATCTAAATTATCTAAGCGACTCGTTTTTAATTCACCTGTTGATAAATCAACATAAGCAAATCCAAAACTATTGTTGTCTTCTATAATAGCTGTTAAATAATTATTTTCTTTAGACTCCTTCGCACCGTTATCCATCGTTGTTCCTGGTGTTACTAGCTGAATAACTTCACGTTTAACCATACCTTGAGCTAATTTAGGATCTTCAACTTGTTCACATATTGCGACTTTGTATCCTTTTTCAACTAAAATATCGATATAATTTTGAGCAGCATGATGCGGTACGCCACACATTGGAATAGGATCATCAGCTTTTTTATTACGTGTTGTTAACGTTAATTCGAGTAATTGCGACCCTTTAACAGCATCATCATAAAATAGTTCATAAAAATCACCAAGACGATAAAACAAAAAAGCATCAGGATACTGTGCTTTAATGTCAAAATATTGTATCATCATTGGCGTTAGTTTTGTTTTTTGCGGCATAGTCGAGATGCCCTCCTATCTCTAAATTAATCCATAAAAGGATGGTCATCATTAATTAATACAGGGAATATCTTTTTAGCATGTCCCGTTTTGTCATCAATATCTATCACACAAGCAGATAACGTTTTACGACCTGTTTCATCCACTTCAAATCGTGTTGGCATTTGCGATAAAAAGCGACCAATTACATTTTCACGTTTCATTCCTAAGATACCATCGTATGGTCCTGTCATACCAACATCTGACATAAAGGCAGTTCCTTTAGGTAAAATACGCGCATCATTAGTAGGCACATGTGTATGCGTACCTACTACCGCAGATACTTGACCATCTAAGAACCATGCTATAGCTTCTTTTTCACTCGTTGTTTCAGCATGAAAATCAATAAAAATGAAATCAGTCTCTTTTTTGACTTCTTCTAAAATATCTTGAACAACTGCAAACGGATCATCTGAAGGAGACATAAAAACACGTCCTTGCAAATCAATCACAGCTAATTTTTGCTGATTAATATTAATAATTGTATGTCCAATCCCAGGTACTTGGTTTGCTGAGAAGTTAGCTGGTCTAATTAATTTTTTTGCACCACCAATAAAATCTTGAATATCTCTATTATCCCAAGTATGGTTACCCATGGTTACAACATCAGCACCTGTTTGAAGGAATGCTTTATAGACAGATTCATTAATACCTCTACCCTTCGTTGCATTTTCACCATTTACAATGGTAGCCTGTGGATGAAATTTTCTTTTTAATTTTGGTAAATACTCTTTAATCATTTGTTGACCTGAATCGCCAACGACATCTCCGACAAATAATAAACGCATGGTTGTCCTCTTTTCTTATATATAAAACTAGTTTAACATTTTTTCTTTTTAATAGACAAAAAATGATGATTTAAGAAATTAATCTTAAATCATCATTTTTTTATTTAGCATACTCAATTGCTCTTGTTTCTCGAACGACAGTCACTTTAATATGTCCTGGGTATTCGAGTTCATCTTCAATTCTGTTTTTAATATCTCGAGCTAAGACAGTTGCTTGAATATCATTAACTTCATTTGGCGTGACAATAACACGTACTTCACGACCAGCTTGAATTGCATAACTTTTCTGTACACCTTTAAATTCATGTGTAATATCTTCAAGTTTTTCAAGTCTATGAATATAATTTTCTAACGATTCACTTCGTGCGCCTGGTCTTGCAGCTGAAACAGCATCTGCCGCTGCAACAAGAATAGCAATAGTATATTTAGCTTCAACATCACCATGATGTGAAGCTATAGTGTTGATGACAACATCATTTTCTTTATACTTCTTAGCTAATTCAAGGCCAATTTCCACATGTGAACCATCAACTTCATGATCAACTGCTTTACCAATATCATGTAACAATCCTGCGCGTTTTGCTAATGTAACATCTTCACCCAATTCAGCGGCTAACACACCTGCTATTTTGGCAACTTCAATAGAATGGCTTAACACATTCTGACCATAACTTGTACGATAATTTAATCGACCAATTGTTTTAATTAAATCAGGATGAATTGTATGAAGTCCGAGATCAAAGGTTGTTTGTTCACCTAATTCACGAATTTTTTCATCCATTTCTTTACGTGATTTTTCAACCATTTCTTCGATTCGTGCCGGATGAATCCGACCATCTTGAATTAATTTTTCAAGAGTCATTTTGGCAATTTCACGACGAATTGGATCAAACCCACTTAAAACGACTGCTTCTGGCGTATCATCGATAATTAAATCAATCCCTGTTAAGGTCTCTAATGTTCGAATGTTACGTCCTTCGCGGCCAATAATACGGCCTTTCATTTCATCATTTGGCAAGGTAACTAATGAAACAGTTGTTTCAGATACCATGTCAGCTGCACTTCTTTGAATAGCTTGAGCAACTAAATCTTTAGCATTACGATCAGCTTCTGATTTAGCTTGCTTATCACTTTCCTTAATCATAACAGCTCGTTCATGACTTAATGATTCTTTCGTATCGTCCATAATAATAGTCTGTGCTTGTGTTTGTGTTAGAGAAGCAACTCTTTCAAGTTCTTCTTGTTGTTCCTGAATCAGTGAAGTAGCTTCTTGTTGTTTTGTGTCAACAAGTTTTTGGTCAGACGTTACTTTTTTCTCTTTGTTCTCAAGCGTTTGTTCTCGTTTATCTAGTGCGCCATCTTTACGATCTAAAGTTTCTTCACGTTGAATTACTCGATTTTCTTGCTTTTGAATTTCTGAACGTCGTTCCTTTAACTCATTGTCTATTTTATCACGATAACTTTGACTTTCTTCTTTAGCCTCTAAAACAGCCTCTTTTTTCTGAGTCTCAGCATCTTTCTTTGCACTTTTTAAAATACCTTCAGCCGTATGCGTTGCGACATCAAGTGTTTTTTCGAAATTTGACTTTCTATATGCAATTCCAATAAAAATTCCAACAACTAAAGCAATAATAGCGATGATAGCGAGGATTAATACGGTTGTTATAGATCCCATAAAAGTCCACCTCCGCATCATCAAATAATGATTAATTTAACTAATCATAAATTTTTAGATGTTTTTTATTTTGTTCATATACACTTTAGTATTTTACGGTTAATTGCCCCCCGCTGTCAACAACAATCCATTGCCAAATTTAATTATTTACTCATTAATTTCATCAAATATCCATTTAAGTCCACTTAGAACACTTCTTTGTCTAATTGTTTCTCTATTTCCAGCAAAATGAAATTGTTTTGCAATAACGGGACTATTTTTAATTGCTAATCCAATCCAAACCGTTCCAGCTTTCTGATTTTCAAGCTCATCTGGACCTGCAACACCAGTAAATGAAATAGCAATATTTGTTTTCATTTTATTTTGTGTTTGTTGGGCCATTTGTTTAGCGGTTTCTTCACTAACAACACCATATTTTTTAATATCTTCAGTCGAAATACCTAAAATATCAGATTTGGCTGTATTAGCATATGTTATAAATCCACCATCATAAATTTTTGAGACACCTGGTATTTCTGCTAATGTACTTTGAAATAATCCAGCTGTTAAACTTTCGGCTGCAGAAATAGATAAGTTTTTTTCAATTAATTTAGTTACAACAATATTTTGTAACGAATTGTCATCCCCATAGCCATAGAAATAATCACCAACTTTGGAAAGTACATAAATCTCCATTTCGTTAATTAATTCTACAGCTGATTTTTTGTCTGTAGGACTTGCCGTAATTCGCAAAGTGACCTCATTTGTCTTGGCGTATGGTGCAATAGTAGGATTAGTTTGTGAATCAATTATCTCTTTTAATTCAGTCACCAATTTAGATTCACCAATGCCATAAAAACGTAAAACTTTTGATTCAAGATGACTATTTAAGTTATATTCTTCTTTTAATAGCTGTTCAACTTCCTTATTAAACATTGTTTTCAATTCCTTAGGTGGTCCAGGTAATAATAAGAAATCACACGAATCACCTTTGTAAAAATCACCAACAGCCATTCCAGCATGATTTTTAATTGGTTTTGATCCTTCTATATACAAAGCTTGTAATTTGTTGTTTTCAGTCATTTGACGACCCGTTTGTGTAAAATGATCTTCTATTTTTAACATGGCGTCCTTATTTTCAACTAACTTCTCATTTAAAAATTTGGCGACCATCTGCTTCGTTAAATCGTCTTCTGTTGGTCCTAAGCCACCAGAAAGGATAACCAAATCATTTCGTTTTGAAGCCAGTTCAATTGCCTCTAACATTCGTTCTTCATTATCCCCTACAACTGTCTGATAAAATACATTTACACCTAAATCAGCTAATTTTTCAGCTAAGAAAGCACTGTTCGTATTTACAATTTGTCCTAATAATATTTCTGTACCAACCGCAATTATTTCTGCATGCATGATGTTGCCTCCTAATTTAATTAAAAAAGACTAAAACGGTTAAATGTTTTAGTCTAAATATTTTTATTTTTCAAATGAATCTGAGAAAATAGCTCTATTTTGAACAAAGTAATCAATACCTGAATAAACAGTAAAGAATAAACAAATATAAAGAAAAATGGCAGCCATAGGTACATTAATTGCTGCAAATAACACATTATTTAAAAACAATAAAATAATAGCTATCATTTGGGTTGTTGTCTTAATTTTGCCTGGCATAGCTGCAGCCATAACTTCCCCATCATTTTCAACAATAATCAATCGTAATCCTGTTACCGCAAGTTCGCGACAAACAATAATTGCAGCTACCCATGCAGGTACTTGGTTAAATGAAACAAGGATAACAAATGCAGTCATTACAAGCATTTTATCTGCCAATGGGTCTGCAAATTTGCCAAAATTAGAAACTAAATGTTGGCGACGTGCAATTTGACCATCTAAAAAATCTGTTAATGAGGCAGCTGCAAAAATAATTGCACCAATTAGATGTGTCACCTGAATCTGTGTACCAACCCAAGTAACCATTCCCCAATCAATTGGTAATAACAATACAAGCATGAAGATTGGAATTAAAATAATCCGCACAACCGTTAATTTATTTGGTAAATTCATAATGATCCCCTTTTTCAAAAATTGCCAACAACATAGTATCCGTTGTTGACAATTCTGGCTTATTTAATATTTACAGTAACTGTTCTAACTTGTAGAGTTGCATTTGTTTTCATAAAATTAAATTTTTTACCGTTAATCGTGATACTCATAGCTGGTGCATTACCAAAGCTAAAGACAAATGACTTTGTACCGGCTGGGATTGTAACAGTATCCGTTGCATCTGAGACAAGTGTTGCTTGCCAT
The DNA here is from genome assembly GCF_056782055.1 of Dellaglioa sp. CoH-57-MRSF-16. Next base: position 54,343 of record NZ_JBXAXZ010000006.1, read on the forward strand.
AGTTGTGTGCCATCAGCCGTAATTGAGCTCCAAGCAGCACTACCAGAAGCTACTAATTTAACTTTAGAAGTTGTTGGTGCATTTTCCATTGTGTAAACAGTGTTTGTTCCCGCATCTGAAACATATGTTAATTTTTGCGTTTTCTTATCAGATGAAGAACTAGCCTTTACTGATTCAGAACTAGAAGTTTTAGTTTTTGAGTCAGTTGAAACAGATACTTTAGAACTTGAACTTTCAATTTGAGTATCTGTATCTTTACTATTCAATGTCACACCATAAATTGTACCCAAAATCCCTAAGACAATCACAACAATAATAATTGTTGGCAAGTACGACATAAACTTATCAAAATTACCGTCTTTTGGTAGTTTAGCAGACTTTTCAGAACGTGATACTTGTTCCTTTGCAACGACTGTTTCTTGTGTATCTGGAAGTGTTTCATTGAATTCTTTTAATAATTTATCCCCATCCAAATCAACCGTCTCTGCATATTGTTTAACAAATGCTCGAACGTAAAAATCTCCTGGTAAATCAGAAAATTTTTCATCTTCAATTGCAATCAAATAACGTTTTTGAATTTTCGTCATTTGTTGTAAATCATCTAACGTATATCCTTTATTTATTCTCGCTTCTTGTAATGTTTTTCCAATTTCACTCATGTCTAATTCTCCACTTAGTTTAATAGTTAATCTTCTAACAATCAGTATAACATAATCGTCATGTCCAATTTGTTAAAATTTTATTATTTTATTTCAACCATCCGCCTGAAACATAAATCGTTTGACCGGTGAGGTACCCTGCCTCTTTGGCTAATAATTGTTTTACCCAAAATCCAATTTCTTCGGGATGTGCGAAACGTCCCATTGGAATTTCACTTGAGATATCTTTCTTTGCATCTTTCGAAAATTGTTGATTCATTTTTGTATCAACTGCGCCTGGTGCCACCACGTTAACCGTAATACCTAACGAGGCAACTTCTTTACTATAAGCATTGGCAAAGGACGATAACGCACCTTTTACAGTACTGTACAGTACTTCCATTGGGCTACCAACGCCTCCATAAATTGACCCAATAAATATAATTCGGCCAAAATGATTTTGGGCTAACTTTGGTTCCAATTTCTGAATTAATGCCAATGGTGTTTGAACTTGCATCTTCATCATTTTATCTAAATCAGACATTGGGGCTTCATTGAATAAATGGTAAGAAGTTGTTCCTTCAGCAAATATTACAGCATCTACGGCAAATAGTTGGGATATCACTGGATCAACATTAGTCGCTGTCATATCAAATTGTAACGGCAAAAAATCTTGTTTTGGATATTTTCCCCTCAACTCTTGTGTTAATCCCATAATTGCTTCATCATTTTGATAATAATGCATTGTTAGCGACCAACCAATATCTGCCAATTGTCTTGCAATCATTTGACCAATATCACCAGACGCTCCAAAGATAACTGCCCAACTCATTTAATCATCCTCTTTAGCCATAATTTGGTAGACACTAATTGCTTCAGAACGAATAAAATCTTTAGCTCCTTGGCGAACTTGATCTAATGTCATATTTTCAATAATTGGTGCCCTATCAAAAACAGTGGCATCATCAAACAAATCACCATCATACTGATTTGCAATGCTCTCAAGTGAGTTCATCGATTGAATGGATTGACCTAACATTTCACGTTTAGCCAATTCAAACTGGGCCTCAGCCCCTGAAAGGTACTCTGACGCATTCTCTAAAATATGAATAATGGCATCCGATAACTTTTGAGGGTCATCAGTATCACCACTAATACTTGCAAAATGGAAGCCACGTTCAATTTCAAATTCATAGCCAAAGGAATCATCTAACGTCCCTTCATCATATAATTTCATATATTGAGGGGCCGTGTCACCAAACAAAAGATAAAGAAGCATATGGATTGTCTCTTTGTATTTCAAGCCGTTACGGCCTTCTGGAACATTATCTAATCCTTTTATACCAACAATTGTTTTAGCACGTTGAATGGCCATCTCAGTTGCACGATATGGCATGATGTCTGAACCGTCTACTTGAGTTTCTGGAATTAATCGTTTAATTGTTTCTGCTGCTTCTGGAAACTTTTTATGATTTTGATTATTTTTAATTAAATCTAAAGTTTCTTCTGGATCAACATTTCCTACAATAAATAAATTCATATTACTTGGATGATAAAATGTTTCATAGCACTTATATAAATCATCTGCCGTAATTTTATCGATTGATTCAATTGTTCCAGCGATATCACTGCTAACCGGGTGATTTGGGTAAAGGTTACCTAAAATACCAAAGTATAAACGCCAATTAGGATCGTCGTCATACATTTGAATTTCCTGTCCAATAATTCCCTTTTCTTTTTCAACTGTTTCAGGTGTAAAATACGGATCTTGCACAAAATCTAGTAATGTTTCAATGTTTTCAGGAACATGATTAGAGCTTGAAAATAAGTAGCTCGTTCGTGTAAAGCTTGTGAAAGCATTTGCACTAGCACCATATTCTCCAAATAAATCAAACGCATCATGATCTGCTTTTTCAAACATTTTATGTTCTAAAAAATGGGCGATACCATCCGGTACATGAACAACATCTTCTTCACCAATTGGTACAAATACACTATCAACTGAGCCATAATTTGTTGTGAATATACCATAAGTTTTATGAAAACCTTTACGAGGTAATATATTTACTTTCAAGCCATTTTCCAAAGTTTCTGTATATAATATTTCGTCAAACTGCGGGTATTCTAATGTTTTCATTAATTAATTTCCCCATTCAAAAAGAAGATTGCTTGTAATTTAACATTACGAGCGATAGCTTGAACGGCAGCTTTATCCACGCTATTAATGCCGTCTATCCACTCTGTTGCACTAACTTCTGTGCTTGTTAATTGATCAATCATCGATTGATTAATTAACGCCATTTGTGAGTCAAGACTACTTTGATATTGGTTAATCATTGTCATTTTTGTTTTATTTAATAGTTCATCACTAATGTCACCTGCGATAATATCATCTAATTGTTGTTGAACAATTTCGATAACTTTATCTTTATTTTGTGGTTCAATGCCTGTTTGTACAGTTAAAATACCTCTAAATGTATCTAACGAGCTACTTGCATAATAAGCCAAACTAGCTTTCTCACGAACATTTACAAATAACTTAGCTAGTGGTGAACCGCCAAAAACGCCATTGAAAATAAGACCCGCATAGTACCCATTTTCTCTGTAATAAACTGGTAACTGATATGCCAGATTTAATTTACCCTGAGTCACTGCTTGCGTTTCTGTTTTAGTCACAACTTCTTTAATAGCTTGATCATAGAATATAGGTATCATTTTAAAATCTCGAGGTTTAAAAGGCAACGTTTTAACAATAGTTTCAGTTTCTGATTCATCTAATTCACCAAGGACGAAAATGTCTACTCGATTAGTTGTAAGCATTTGTTTGTAGTAATCAAATAAGCTAGTTGCAGTTATCTTTTCAATATCTTCTACAGTCCCATAGCTAGGAATAGCTTGATCGTTTTGAAAGTAAAGTTTCTGTAATTCTAATCCTGCGTACGATTGTTTATCATCACTAATACTTCTGATAGACATCATCAAATTTTCCTTTTGGCGTTTAAATGTTTCTTCGTCAAAATGGCCATCAGTCACATTCGGATTGAAAATAATTTCTTTGATAAAAGCAAATATTTTTTTTAAACTTTCTGTTTTATGTTCTAAGAATTTATCGTTTACACCGTTTAAAATTAAACTTATTAAGTGAAAGTTTCCTTTTTTACTAACAGTGATACCAAAACTTGCACCATAAAGTTCTGATAATTTTTCGGCTAATTTTTGTTGAGATGGATATTCTGCACTACTAATTTCTAATAAGTTAGCTAATAGCATACGTTCTGCAGATTCTTTTCCGGTTAAAGGTGCTATAAAATTAATAACGATTCTATTCGTTTTAAATTGACTATTTTCAATAACAGTTAAGTTGACACCTGTTTCTAATTGTTTACGCACGAAAATGTGCCTCCTTTTAAATCGGATGTTCTTTTACCATGATAATTGAAAGACTAGTGAAACACAAATTTAATTGTTTCGTAATCTGTTTAGGCTAAACAAAAAAACTGAAAGCCCTAATTAGGACCATCAGTTTCTTCATTTATCAACACTTTGCGCGGCTTACTTCCCTCTGGCGGTCCAACGATTCCTTTTGCTTCCATTTCATCAACAATTCTAGCAGCTCGATTGTAGCCAATCCTAAAACGTCTCTGTAACATGGATACACTGCAAGATTGTTCATGAGTCACTAATTTAACAGCGTCCCCAAATAATTCGTCTTCTGAATCAGACGCTGATCCTGAGTTAGCTGTTTCTTCATCAGTCACAATCATCGTTTCATCGTATTGTGGTTCTTGCTGATTTTTAATAAACGAAATAACACTTTCAACATCTTTATCTGAAATGTAAGCATCTTGTACACGAATGGGTTTATTTAGCCCCATTGGTAGGAATAACATATCCCCACGACCTAAAAGCTTTTCAGCACCATTACTATCAATAATTGTTCTCGAGTCAATCCCACTGGAAACAGCGAAAGCCATACGTGATGGTACGTTAGCTTTAATCAATCCTGTGATAACATCAACAGATGGACGTTGCGTTGCCAAAATCATATGGATTCCAGCTGCTCGAGCCATTTGTGCTAAACGAATAATCGCATCTTCAACCTCATTCGAGGCTACCATCATTAAATCTGCCAATTCATCAACAATGACAACAATATAAGGTAACGTTGCTCTTTTTTGTCCGTCATCTGCGTTTTCTTGCATAATCATTTGATTATATCCAGAAATATTACGTTGACTAGCATCTGCAAACAATTCGTAGCGTCGCTCCATTTCAGAAACAACCTTATGTAAAGCTCGTGATGCTTTTTTAGGATTTGTAACAACCGGCGTTAATAGATGTGGAATACCATTATAGACACCTAACTCTACTTTTTTAGGATCAATCAACATAAACTTAACCTGATTTGGTTTCGTATTCATCAATAAACTTGTGATAATGCCATTAATTGCAACTGACTTACCACTACCAGTTGAGCCAGCAATCAATAAATGCGGCATCGTTGTTAAATCTGCTGTTACCAATTGGCCTGAAACATCGCGACCTAAAGGAACTTCGAGAACTTTATCTGGTGTTGGATTCTTTTGTTGAGATTCAATCACATCCCTGAATGAAACCATTGATACTTTAGAATTTGGTACTTCAATCCCAATAAGTGATTTTCCAGGAATTGGTGCTTCAATTCGAATATCTTTGGCAGCAAGTGCTAAGGCTAAGTCATCCGCAAGGTTAACAATTTTACTAACTTTAACACCAATTGCCGGATGTAATTCATATTCAGTAACAGATGGTCCTAAACTCACACTTTTAATTTCAACATCAACACCAAAGCTTTCAAATGTTTGCTTCAATATTTTTGTGTTTTTTTCAATTGTTTTATATTCGCCACTTTGGTCTTCTTTTGGAATTTTTGTAAGTAATGTAACTGGTGGTAATTGGTAATCTTCATTATCATCAGCCACTGTACTTGATATTATCTTAGGATCATCTTCTGAATCTAATTCTGAATCTGGTTCTTGTTGCGTAATGATAGGTGGTTCATCAACGGTCACTTCTCGTTCAGTTTTTATTTCCTTTTCTTCAGTTCTATGGTCAATTACAGGTTTTAATTCTTCTTCATCTTGTTCTGCTTTATTTTCTTTTCTTTCTTCTTTAAAACTATCTATTGCTACTTTCATTCGGCGAAAACCTTCTCTTGTCCAAGCAATAATTACGTTTAGATAGCGTTGAACAGTATACATAACTTCTGAAAAAGAGAGATCAAAAAAAATAAATAATCCGGCTAAGATGAAAAGTACACTAACAATATAGGTGCCTGCTTGTGAAATTAAGAAGTACGATAATTGGTATAAGCTTGCCCCTATCATTCCACCGCCAACTGTTGAACTAACTGCAGATTGTCGAAAATCGGAAACAAGTGTCTGCCATGTATATTGAATAAATTGGCTATGCACCGATGAGTGCCCAACAAACCAGGCTTCAAGAAAGACTAAAACACCAACATATAAAATAACGGATCCCCAATTAATTCTTTTCTTAACTTTGGGCTCTTTTCCCATAATCATTAAGTAACTTCCATATACACCGAGAATTAATAATGCGAATTGATATGTATTACCAACAAACAAACGGAAAACGTTAGCAAATAAAGCACCCAAATATCCCAGTGCTAGCACACCAAATATTCCAAACAATAAAAATATAACACCAATTATATTTTTAGAAAATTTGTATTGAACTGTTTTTTTTGTTGTTCTTTTTTTTCTTTTCTTTTTTTGAGCCAAAACAGTTCCTCCTTCTGTTAAAATAGATACTCAATTATACCATATCTTAATTACCTTCCGTGTCATTGTCTAGTCATTTCCACAAAAAGAGAGTTAATAACAATTATGTTATTAACTCTCTTTTTTGGCTGTAATTTCTTTGCCATCTTTAACTAACAGTAACCCTTGATATAACTGTAAATCATCACCACAATCTGAACAATAATCCATTTGTTCCTCATTCCAAAATGCTGTCAAAAATTGACGTTTACTTTTTTGATGGCTAAATTCAGTGGTAAATGCGCTAGATTGTTCCTCAAAAAAAGCCATCGCTTCATCCATTGAATCAAAATCAACTGTTTTTTGAATATGACTTTTCCAATCATCAAAAAACCACCATGGTTCATCAAATCCAAACATTGTTATTACTTGAAACAAGTTAGCTCACACCCTTCCATTTTATAAAATGACTGTTCATCATAAATACCGGTTTATTTCTTAACCCGAAGCAAGTATAACCCATTTATGAATTTCTAGTCTATAAAATGCTCAAGCTACTTATTTTAGCTTATCATTTTCATACGTGTGTGTTTTATCTAGATTTAAAAAGTCTTGTTGTCTAAGTGTTTCATAAATTACAATAGCAGCTGAATTAGATAAGTTTAAGGCACGAATGTGCGTATCATCTTGTGGAATTCGGATTGCTTTCTCTTCATTTTGGCGCATAAAGTTTTCAGGAAGACCTGTTGTCTCTTTACCAAACAAGAAGTAATAGTCCTTATTCACATCAGAATAATCTACTTGTGAATAAGTTTGCGGTGCAAATTTTGAAACCAAAAAAAGTTGTTTCTGATCTGGAATAGATGCTAAAAAATCTTGTAAATTTTTATGATACGTAATTTTTACTTTATCCCAATAGTCTAGTCCAGCACGTTTTAAATATTTATCGTCTGTTGAAAATCCTAAGGGCTCAATTAAATGTAGTTCAGTATCCGTTCCAGCACAAGTTCTAGCAATATTACCTGTATTAGCAGGCATAAGTGGTTCAAATAATGCAATATGATTCGTCAAAAATTAACATCCTTTCAAAAAATCGTTATTATTTTAGGCAACAAAAAAACGCATCATTTCGGTGTGGGCACGGCGAAAAGATACGTTAATGAAGATCAATTTCCAGAAGCTGACAACATCGTCGACAGTCTCTAAACAACCGAATTCGTATACTCATAATACCACAGCAATTTATTCGTTACAACACTGATTCTAACTTATTTTTACGATATTTTAATAGTGTAACGTCAACCGTAATTTTGGTTAAAGGTTGTTTTTTAGCTTTAGCCTGATTATCTGTTGTAGCTCCCCAATGTAAAGGAGTCATTTCGAGTAAGGCAGGAAACAAGCCTTCTGGAATATCGAATTGATAACTAATTGTAATTTGTTCAGAGTCAGGATAATTTTCTTTAAACAGATTTAAAACCTTTTCATTACTATAACTCCTATTATGACTCTCTTCGTTATATAGAAGTTCGCGTAATTCAACTAAGTAATTTGAATTTGGAATGATTTTTAATAACTGCCCGCCATCCTTTAATACTCGATCAAATTCTGTATAAGCAGAAGGCGAAAAAATATCAATAATTGTTGAAAATGACTTATTATTAAATGGTAGTTTAGCCAAATCAGCAATACAATAAAAAGCATCTGTCTCTTGTTGTGTCGCATAATTGATTGCATCTTTTGAAATATCAAATCCAACGTAAGTGTCTTTAGCATTTTGGCGTGTTACTTCTATATCATGAAGTGGTGTTCCCTCTCCACAACCTACATCCATAATTGTTTCTTCTTCATCAGAAAGCTGCTCAAGAATTTTATCCGTAATCGGTTTAAACAAGCCTGCTTGTAATAACTGTCTCCTTGCTAACCACATATCCAATTCATAATCACTTTTAACCCCATGATTCAAGAAAAAAAGAGTTCCTTTTTTTGATAAATCTATTTGATGATTTTCAGGGCAAAACATCGTCTGGCCTTCAACTTTACTGTAGGGGTTTAAGCAGACAGGACATCTAAATAAATCGATTTTATTTTTTAAAAATACGGCACTTTTCTCAATTTTTTTCAATTTACACTTATTCCTTTTTATCGTTTATTTTACATTCAATAGCTATTTATTTTTCAATGTTAATGTAATGACCTTTAACCAATTCAACAAGTTCTTCACGTTTTACGCCAACAGAACGACCAACTTTACCAGCTGAAACCCAAATTTTATCGAACTCTTGAATTCGTTCATCAAAATAAATGGGAAATCCTTTTCGAACATTAATTCCAATTGGTGTATTTGCGCCATGAACGTAACCAGTAATATTGATTAAATTTTTATTATCTGCTAAATGCAATTGTTTTTCATTTAATTCACGTGCTACTAATTTTAAATCAATTTCAAAAGTAATAGGAAGGCAAACAACTACGTAATCTCTATCACCGTTACTTCCCTGTAAAACAATTGTTTTTAAAATACTTCTTTCATCCGTTCCTAGTTCTTTAGCTTCTTTGCTTGAATCCATTTGTCGACCACCTAAAAAATCAAAAGTATAGCTCTCAAATTCAATATGATTTTGATCTAAAATGCGTTCGTCATTTGTTTTTTTTACTTTTTCTTTTTTTGCGATAATAATCACTCCCAAAATAATTATAGCACGACGTCTATCTCTTCACGTATTCTTATTTAATTTTCGATTTATTTCAAAAATATGTTGACTAAATTCGCTAAATAGCGTAAATTATCAGTTGGTTACTGATAATAATTTAATAAATACTAAAAATAGTTCGTGTTTAAAAGAAATGGGGAAATATTATGCCAGTTTTTGATTATGAAGATATTCAGCTCGTCCCTAACAAATGTATTGTAAATAGCCGTTCCGAAGTCGATACATCTATTCAATTTGGCCCTCGCCGTTTTAAACTACCCGTTGTACCTGCGAATATGCAGACAATTATCGATGAACCGTTAGCAGAATGGCTTGCATCAAATGACTATTTCTATGTCATGCACCGTTTCGATGAAGAGAGTCGCTTACCTTTCGTCAAAAAAATGCATGCAAAAGGTTTGTTTGCTTCTATTAGTGTTGGCGTTAAACCACATGAATGGGCATTAATTGAAGAGCTTGCCGATGCTGATTTAATTCCAGAATATATAACAATTGATGTGGCGCATGGCCACGCACAAAGTGTCATTGATTTAATTCATCATATTAAAAAATGGTTACCAGAGTCATTTCTAATTGCTGGAAATGTTGGCACACCTGAAGGCGTTAGAGAACTAGAAAATGCTGGTGCAGATGCAACTAAGGTTGGTATTGGACCCGGAAAAGTTTGCATCACTAAAATTAAAACTGGATTCGGTACCGGCGGGTGGCAATTAGCCGCTCTTAGATTATGTTCTAAAGCAGCAAGTAAACCAATTATCACTGATGGTGGTATAAGAACTCATGGTGATATTGCTAAGTCAGTCAGATTTGGGGCCTCAATGTGTATGATTGGTTCACTCTTTGCTGGTCACAAACAAAGTCCTGGTGATTTAATTGAAAAAGATGGTAATCTATTTAAAAGTTATTTTGGCTCTGCCTCTGAATATCAAAAAGGTAGCCACACTAATGTTGAAGGTAAAAAAATGCTCGTTCCTTTTAAAGGTGACATTCATGAAACTTTACTTGAAATGCAACAAGATTTACAATCTTCAATTTCTTATGCTGGTGGTAATTCTCTCTCTGCACTTGAAAAAGTCGATTATGTAATTGTTAAAAATTCAATTTTTAACGGTGATACGCTTTAATCAAAAAAGTTAGACAAAATAAAATTTGTCTAACTTTTTTGATTATCTTTATTCGTTTTCTCTGATTCGTCATACAAACCAGAATCCTTTTTATACCATACAAAAATCCGCGTTACAATAACTTTTAGAATTGCATATCCTGGGATTCCAAAAATAACACCTATTAATCCAAAAACCCGTCCCGAACCTAATAAAACAATTAAAATTGTAACGGGATGGATTGCTAAACTACTTCCAAGAATCAATGGAGAAATCAATCTTGCTTCAATTGTTTGTTCAACAATAAAAACAACAATAACCTTTATCAACATAATTGGTGACACGAAAGCAGCAATTACTAGTGCAGGAATCATCGCTAGAAAAGAGCCTAAATAAGGAATTAAATTCAAAAAACCTGCCAAAATCCCTAACGTTAAAGCAAACTTAAGACCAACTACTGAAAAACCAATAACAAATAATATGGCCACAAAGAATGCTACCGTTAACTGACCTCGGATATATTGACTGACTTGTAAATTAATTTCATCTAATAATTCAATGATTGATTTGCGATATCTTACTGGGAAAAAATTTGATAAATACTCAGGTAAATCGTGCCCATCTTTTAATAAATAAAATAAGATAAAGGGTGCTGTTACTAATCCAATGATAAATGTCGTTACAGTACCAACAACGCTACCTAAAGAATCAACTGTTGATCCAATAACTGAGCTCGCTTTTTTGGATACTGTTCCTACGATATCTGTATTTATTTTTTCAATTGAAGTTTTAATAGTATCAAATAAAGATGACGACATAAAATCATTCGTTTGATGTGTGATATTTGACCAATACGTCGGCCAATTTTTAATAATACTAATTGTTTGTGTTTGTACAGCAGGAATCAAAACGACAATCCCCCATACTAAAAACCCAGAAATTACTATAAATACAACTGTAATAACCAAACTTCGATTCAATTTAAAGCGCGTTTCACAAAAATCTATCAATGGGGATATTAAATAATACAGCACGCCAGCTAAAACAATTGGGAAGCCAATAATGCTTAATAACTCTCCAATTGGTGCGAAAAACCAGCCCACTTGTGCTAACATAAAAATAATTAGCAAACTTAACAAAACAATTGATAAAATGCTAACTGTTTTATTATTAACAACCCATTTCCAAAACCATGATCGTTGTGAAGTCGATTTTTCATTTGGGAGCATTTTAATCTACTCCTTTACTTATACGTGATTGTATTACCGACTTTAAAAGTTGGCAATACATGCGGTGTTAAATAAATACCATTTGGTTGTGGATGTTCTGGAACTTCCATAAAGAACAAGGTAGCATGCCCAACCGACTCAAAATTACTTGAAACTAACTCTCCAGCGAAATCAATTTTATAAGTTTGTTCATTAATAATCATTTCATCACCTGTTTTTGGCGAAATAATTTTTTTATCATCTTCAAATGATTGAATGACAGAAACTTGTCTTAAATCATCCGTTGCACTCTGATTGAAAAGGATAACAATAGGTTCCTTTTTTGAGATGGCATCTTTTCCAATTTCTTCAATTCTTGCTGTAATCATACTTTATCGTCTCCCTTATCCTTTATAGTTACCTATAATTATAGCATAGTCCCCAGTATAAATAATAACGTTTACAAAAATATATGATATAATATTGACAATATCATGAGGAGGTATTTGTAACTATGAAAGAGACTATTTTGTTTGGTACATATACAAAAAAGACAAGTACTGGTATCCAACGAGCTCAACTTGATACAATTGAAAAAAAAGTTTCTAACGCTACACCCTATATAAAGGTTGAAAATCCAACTTATCTCACGAAATCGGACAAAGGTGTCTTATATACCGTTTCAAAGAGGTCAGATTTAGGTGGTATATCAGCCTTTACCCTTGCATCAGAAAATCCCCAATTTTTAAATGACGTTTCAGCTGAAGGCGCTCCGCCTGCTTACGTTGCTGTTGATAATAACCGTCAATTAGTCTACAGCTCAAACTACCATAAGGGTCTTATTTCCATTTCAAAAATTCAAACTGATGGCTCATTAGCTCTTATTAATGAAGTTACAAATGAAGGTCATGGTCCAAAACCAGAACAAACAAGCTCTCATATTCATTTCACTGATTTAACACCAGACAATAGGTTAGTTGTTTGTGACCTTGGAACTGATCAAGTGTTAACTTTTGATGTGTCAGATAATGGTGCTATTAAACAAATTGCTGAGTATCGTTCAGAGCCTGGGTTCGGTTCTCGTCATATTGTTTTCCATAAAAATGGAAAATTAGCATACTTAGCTGGAGAGCTCTCAAGTGAAGTTTCGTTACTTAGCTACAATCAAACGGATGGTTCATTTAAAGAGATTCAAACACTTTCATCAATTCCATCTGATTGGAATGCTCATAACGGAATTGCTGCTATTCGCATTTCTAAAGATAGCCGCTTTTTGTATGTCTCTAATCGCGGAAACAACTCAATTGCTTGTTATTCACTTGCTGTTGATGGCACAATGACACTTATTCAACTTATTTCAACTGAAGGTGACTTTCCTCGTGATTTCAGTTTAAATAAAACAGAACAATTTTTGGTTGTTGCTAACCAAAACACTGATAATGCTACCTTATTCGAACGTGATTCAACCTCTGGTAAATTAACTTTACTTCAAAAAGATATTGCCGTTCCAGAATCCGTTTGCGTTTATTTTGAAAATTAGGAGAAATTAAATTTGTTAATTAAAGAAGTTGCAGTTGAAAATTTTACTGATATCCCAAAACAATTTGCCGCTGGTGCTAATCGTTTTGAACTTTGCGATAATCTTGCTGTCGGTGGTACAACTGTCAGTAAAGGTGTTATGTCTGAAACAATGCGTTATGCACAGGACAATGAAGTCCCTGTAATGGCAATGATTCGTCCCCGTGGCGGAAATTTCGTTTATAACGATACCGAATTAAAAATTATGGAGGCTGATTTATTTCAGGCTCAACAACTTGGTGTAGATGGCGTCGTATTTGGCGCTTTAGATACGAATAATAACTTAGACATAGAGGCGATGGAGTTTTTAATTGCAGCAAGTGGTGGCATGCAAATCACTTTCCATATGGCTTTTGATGAAATTCCTAATAATGCACAACTTGATGCGCTATCTTGGTTAGCAGAGCATGATATCGATCGTGTTTTAACGCATGGCGGATCACTTGATAAGCCTATCGAGGAAACGTTACCCCACCTCAAAGAAATTATTGACTGGTCAAACGGTCTCATTAAAATTGTTCCAGGTGGCGGTATTACACTTGATAATGTTGATACTATTGCTGCTAAATTAAACGTTAAAGAGCTTCATGGTACAAAAATAATTTTAAAATAATCATCTAAAAAGGTTCCAACAACTTCATGTACTAGGCCCTGTCAAGTTGACGGATGAAATAATATAAAATTTAATATGTTTCTAAATGGCTTTATCCCAGTATT
>NZ_JBXAXZ010000007.1:0-62421 GCF_056782055.1 Dellaglioa sp. CoH-57-MRSF-16
GAACACAGAAGTTAAGCTTCTTAGCGCCAAGAGTAGTTGGGGGTCGCCCCCTGCGAGGGTAGGACGTTGCCATGCTATTAAAAATAAAACAATAAAATTTTACGACCGTTGCTGAATATAAAAAAAGGTGTTGTCACAAAGTGACAACACCTTTTTTTATAGTTTTATTTCTCATTACAAAGGAAACACGGTTCCTAAAATCACTAAATCCGTAGGCATTACGTTTAATAATTTTCAATTTATTGTTAGTCCCTTCCTTCAAGTAGGCTATTAGAATAAGGATAGTTAATAGCGTTTTTCACATAGTCTTCATGTTAAATTAAAATGAGTAAACAATTTTTTTAAAAAATTGAATTCAAGTTTTATTAAATGCATGCATAAGTGCATTGTAAATGTGAAATTGATCGTAAACAACTATGGCGTTCGGGAATAACAAAGTTCTCGTAAACTTGGGATACGTATAGTTTATATAAGTAACGATTACTTTAACGTTTTCGCGTGCTTCTAAAATGAACCGGATAAAATACTTAGTCACTTGATAGATTGTTCTAGCAAAAATAGCAGATACTATAGAGCATTTTTTGTTACACTATTACTTAATAATGGATATAAAATTTTTCACATATTAGAAAGACGTTAAATGATAAAACAAGTAGTAAATGATGAGATATAAGTAAAAATTTGATTTGACTATTGATATATATACATTGTATAATGTGTAATGCATTAAAATACATATACTAGATTTATATCGGAGGAAGTCCATGAAAAATAAAGATACGGCCTTTTTTGGTCATCCTAGAGGATTATCAACACTATTTTTTACAGAAATGTGGGAGCGATTCAGTTATTACGGAATGCGAGCAATTCTTTTATACTATATGATTTCAGAAGTGGATGGGCTTGGTTATAATCAAGCTACAGCCATGTCAATTATGTCCATTTATGGATCATTAATTTATTTATCAGGTGTCATTGGAGGTTTCGTTAGTGATCGCCTTTGGGGTAGTAGAAAAACAGTGTTTATTGGTGGAATACTAATAATGCTAGGACATATTGTTCTTGCAACACCCTTTAAATCAGTTGCTTTATTCATATCTATCGCGTTAATCGTATTGGGAACAGGGTTGTTAAAACCTAATGTTTCTGAAATGGTTGGTGGATTATACAATAGTAAGGATCCAAGACGTGATTCTGGTTTCAGTATCTTTGTATCTGGGATTAATATTGGTGCTTTGATTGCACCGTTGCTAGTTGGATGGGTTGGTCAAGAATATAATTACCACGTTGGATTCTCATTAGCAGCTATTGGGATGTTTTTCGGCTTAGTTCAATATTACTTTGACGGAAGAAAATATTTAACAAAAGATAGTTTATATCCTAATGACCCTATTCAACCTAACGAATTATCAACTATTCTTAAAAAATCTTCAATCGGTGTTATAGCTTTAGCTTTAATTTTAGTTATCATGTTCCTATTTAAATCATTAAATATTACGAATGTCATTCTTTTAATCACAATTCTTGCAGTTATCATCCCTGTCTATTACTTTACAATGATGTTAACAAGTAAGAAAACAACAAAAATTGAACGATCAAGACTTACAGCGTATATTCCGTTATTTATTGCCAGTATCTTATTCTGGTCAATTGAAGAACAAGGTTCAGTTGTTTTAGCAATGTTTGCGTCAACTAGAACGCAGTTAAGTGCTTTTGGGTTCACTTTCCCAGCTAGTTTCTTTCAAAGTATGAATCCGTTATTCATATTAATCTATGTTCCAATATTTGCTTGGTTATGGGTTAAATTAGGATCGAAACAACCTAGTTCTCCAGCTAAATTTTCAATTGGTCTAGTATTTGCTGGAGCATCTTTCCTTTGGATGATGCTCCCTGGTGTTCTTTTTGGAACAGATACTAAAGTTGGCCCATTATGGTTAGTTGCAAGTTGGATGATGGTTATGCTTGGTGAAGTTTTGGTTTCTCCAGTTGGCTTATCAATTACTACTAAACTTGCACCAAAAAGTTTTCAATCTCAAATGATGAGTGTTTGGTTCTTGAGTGATGCTGTTGCTCAAGCATTGAATTCACAAATTGTTCGGTTATACACACCCGCTACTGAATCAATGTACTTTGCTGTAGTTGGTGGAATTACTGTTGCCTTTGGTATTATGTTGAGTTTCTTTATTCCAAGAATTCATAAATTAATGGAAGGCGTTAATTAAATAGATTTTTAATGAAAGATATGTTAATTTTAATTAACATATCTTTTTTTGGAGGGAAACATGACAATTATTGCAACTAGTAGTGATAATCACTTTGATATTAATAAAGTTGATGTGGATATAATTATTGATGAACAAGTAAATTATCTATTAGCGAAAAATATTGAGTATTATCTTATTACAGGAGATTTATTTAATGATTTTAATAAAACGATTGATTATATTATTAGACTGAAAAGAAAGTTAAATAATAAAATTGTTGTCTTATTTATTGCAGGTAACCATGACATGGTTAAAAATATAACATTTGATGAGCTAGAAAGTGTAGTGAATGATTCTTATCTCCATAATCAATATTTGGATATCTCCGGCACTGAATGGCGTATTATAGGTAATAATGGATGGTACGATTACAGTTACTCAAAACAGCTAAAACGGTCTGATAAAGAAATGCTACATTGGAAAACAAACTATTGGATCGATCGTAAAATTGTTCAACCAATGCCAGATGTCGAGAGATTTAAATTAAGTTTAAGACAAACTGAAAAATTATTGAGTGATGCGAAACAATTAAATAAAAAAATAATATTTATGACTCATTTTGTACCTAATGAATTGTATATTAAAATTAATAATGATAATCGTTTCTGGAACGTTGCAAACGGCATGTTAGGTAGTCAAAAGATGGGAGATCTGTTAGAATACTATAAAGTAGAAAAAGTTTTATTTGGGCACCTCCATATCAAACATGATCCTATTCAAATTAATGAAACGACGTATTATACGAAGCCAGTGGGATATGGGCGGAAAAAATATAACGAATGGACGAAAAATACGTTCTTCGATGAGTGGAAATTTACGTTACAAATAATTAATTTAAAATAATTGAAAAAAAAGCTTGATTTTTAATCCATTTATTTGTATGATAGTTAAGTCGGATAAAGCTGATATGGAAGAGTAGCGAAGAGGCTAAACGCGGCGGACTGTAAATCCGCTCCTTCGGGTTCGGTGGTTCGAATCCACTCTCTTCCACCATTATTTTATAATATTGGGTTATAGCCAAGCGGTAAGGCAACAGGTTTTGATCCTGTCATGCGATGGTTCGAATCCATCTAACCCAACTAGCTAAAAGCAGATACTTAGGTATCTGCTTTTTTGTTTTATTTGTTATTTTATTTTTTTTTGCGGTATGATGGAGATAGTAATTAAATATAATAATTGAAATGAGGAAACTATGAAAATTGGATTTATTGGAGCTGGTAATATGGCTCGAGCAATTATTGAAGGTTTAGTAGAAGCAGAATTTATCGCGCCAAAAGAAATTTTGGTACACAGTGCAAGAGAGTCCAGCTATGTACCTTATGCTGAAGCTAATGGCTTTACAGCGTTAGGTAGCAATGCTCAGGTGGTTAGTGAGGCTGACGTTGTTTTTCTTGCTGTTAAACCAATTGTCTTAGGTATGGTTTTAGCAGAAATTAAAGAGTCAGTGAAGGAATACAAACCTATGCTAATTTCTATTGTATCAGGTGTTTCAATCTCTGAAATTGAATTAGAATTAGATAATCATTCAGTTGGTATTTTAAGAACAATGCCAAATGTTAACGCAACGGTTTCCGAAAGTATGACTGCGTTAGTCGGTAATGATATTTTGACAGATAAACAAATGAAACAAGGTACTGATTTATTTGATACTATTGGTGAAACGATGGAGATTGCTGAACGCGATTTTAGCACGTTTGTTGCTCTTGCTGGTAGCTCACCAGCATTTATTTACTTATTTATTGATACGCTTGCACGTGCAGGCGTTAAATATGGCTTACCAAAAGATAAAGCAACTAAGATTGCTGCTCAAGCTGTACTAGGCAGTGCAAAAAAGGTCTTAGCTACTGATGAAGTGCCATGGAAATTAATTGATGAGGTTTCATCTCCGGGTGGCACAACTATTGCTGGATTGCTTGCAATGGAAGAGGCTGGATTTATGAATTCTATTATTAAAGCAGTTGATGCAACTGTGGCTAAAGACAAAAACTAAATTTGATATGACCTTGTTTTTTTGGTCTATACCGATTATACTAAGTTTATAAATTGAAGGGATGGCGGATAAGATGAGTATTGTTTTAAAACATGCAGTTATCTACACGGGTTCAGAAAAAATTGAAGATGCATATATTCGATTTGATAAACAAATTAGTGCAATGGGGCCAATGAGCGAATACAAAGCTTTAGCCTCTGATGAGGTTAGAGATGTAGAAGGGAAAATTATTGTTCCTGGATTTATTGACGTTCACAGCCATGGTGGATATAGTTTTGATGCTATGGATGGTGATTCTAAACAAATTAATGAAATGGTTACCGATATGATTCACGAAGGTGTTACGACTTATTTCGCAACGACAATGACCCAATCACATGAAAATATTGCTAATGCTATGGTTGGTATCAAAAAAGCCGCTGAAGTGAACCCTGTTATTCAAGGAATTCATCTTGAAGGACCATTTATTTCTCCTGTTTTTAAAGGCGCACAGCCTGAAAAATATATTGAGGCACCTGATACAAAGTTATTTGATAAATGGAATGAATTATCAGGACATATGATCAAATTAGTGACTTATGCACCGGAACATAAAACGTCACCTGAATTTGAAGAGTATTGTATCAAGAATGGTATCGTACCTTCAGTGGGCCATAGTAACGCTACTCGCGAAGAAATGAAACATTCTCGAGCAAGTCATGTCACTCATTTATACAATGCACAACGCGAATTTAAGCATCGTGAACCAGGTGTAACTGGACATGCATTTTTAGAGGATAATATTTATACAGAAATTATTGCTGATGGTTTTCATATTGTGCCAGATATGATTAAACTAGCCTATGATTTAAAAGGACCTAAACGTATTGAATTAATTACTGACTCGATGCGTGCTAAAGGAATGCCTGAAGGCTTAAGCGAACTTGGCGGGCAAAAAGTTATTGTTAAAGACAAACAAGCAAGATTAGAATCTGGTAATTTAGCAGGCTCTGTTTTACAATATCAAGATGCATTTAAAAATATTATGAAATTTACTGGTTGTGGTATCGAAGAAGCTGTATTGATGAGTTCTGTCAATCAAGCTAGGGAATTCAATTTAACATCAAAAGGTGCTATTGAAATCGGAAAAGATGCTGATATGAACTTATTTGATGCTAACATGCAACTAGAAAGCACATATAGCTTTGGACGTAAATTTTAATAAAAGGTTAGGAAGGTAATTGTTAATGGGATCTCCCATATATATTCAAATTCATAATGAAATGAAAAAAACAATTGAATCTGGTGAATGGGAAGTTGGCAATCGTATTCCGGCTGAACGTGAACTTGCTGTTGTATTTGGTGTCAGCAGAATGACGCTTAGACAGGCAATTCAAACCTTGGTAGATGAAGGTATTCTAGAACGTCATGTTGGTGATGGAACCTACGTTGCTCGTAAGAAGGTTCAAGAAAAGATGTCAGGTGTGACTAGTTTTACTGACCTAATGGCTGAACAGGGAAAAGTGGCTTCAAGTAAGACGATCACTTATCATGTTACAACGCCTTCATTAAGTGAAATTGAAAAGTTACAATTGATCGATGGCGAACTAGTCTTACGAATGGAACGAATTCGTTATGCTGATGGTTTACCGATTTGTTTTGAAGTTGCTACGGTTCCTAATAAATTAGTTGAGGGTTATAGTAAAACTGAAATTACGAGCTCTTTATATCGAACATTGGAAGAAAAAGCCAATTTAACATTGGGAGGGGCACAACAGACAGTGTCTGCTATGTCAGCTGCTGAAAGCATAGCGGATTATCTATCAATCAAGCGTGGTGAAGCGATTTTGAGGCTTCGTCAAGTTAGCTTTTTGAAAAATGGTGAACCTTTTGAATATGTTCGGACACAATATGTAGGGAATCGCTTTGAATTTTATCTAGAAAAATAAAGTTTAAGAAATTATTAATTGCTCTCTTTCAACCATATCAATGGATGAGATAGAGTAATTTTTTTTTTGAGAAATCTGTTCGATTGACATCAATTTGAGATAACGCTATATTATTTAAGAGCAAAAAATAAATTATCTGAAGGGGTTTTAAGATATGTATTTATTAGTTAATATTTTCGGTGTTGCCATTTTTATTTTAGTTGCATTTGCGTTTTCCAAGAAAAAGAGAGAAGTCAATTGGAAATCAATCGCAATTATGGTCGTTATTAATTTATTTTTAGCTTGGTTCTTAACAAAATTCTCATTAGGACGTGATCTTGTAGAAGGCGCGGCTAATGGGTTTAATTGGCTAATGCAGGCCGCATATCAAGGTATTCAATTTATGGTACCCGCTATGCCTAAAGTAACTGATATGGGATTTTTCATGAGTGTTCTATTACCAGTTATTATGATTGTGCCATTGTTTGATATTTTAACGTACATTGGCGTTCTTCCATTTATTATTAAGTGGATTGGCCGTGGGTTATCAAAAATTACAGGCCAACCAAAATTTGAATCATTTTTCTCAGTAGAAATGATGTTTTTGGGAAATACTGAAGCATTAGCTGTTTCAAGCCTTCAGTTGAAACTAATGAAATCAGAACGGAACTTAACTTTGGCAATGATGTCAATGAGCTGTGTGACGGCTTCAATCATTGGTGCTTATACAACAATGATGCCAGGTCAATATATCTTAACAGCTGTTCCAATTAATATTATTAATGCTATTATTATAACAAGTATTTTAAATCCAGTTGAAGTAACAGAAGAAGAAGATACTATTGCTGAAATGACAGGTAGTAACTCAAATGATTTAGAAACTTCTGAATCAGATAATAAAAGAGAACCCTTTTTCGCTTTCTTGGGTGATTCAATTTTGGGTGCTGGTAAGTTAGTCTTGATTATTGCAGCAAATGTTATTGCTTTCGTTGCTTTAGCAGCCTTGATTGATAATATTCTTGGATTAGTTAATCCAAATTTATCACTTGAAAATATTTTAGGTATTATTATGTTCCCATTTGCTTGGTTAATGGGATTCAATCCTTCAGATGCTTTCGAATTAGCACGTTACATGGGTACAAAATTAGTAACAAATGAATTTGTTGTTATGGGACAAGTATCAAGTACGATTAACTCATTTGCACCTCATTACAAAGCTGTTTTAACTGTTTTTGTTACATCGTTTGCAAACTTTTCAACAATTGGAATGATTATTGGTTGTTTCAAAGGAATTGTGGATAAAGAAAAAAATGATGTTATCGCAAGAAACGTTGGTTACATGCTATTATCTGGTATTCTAGTTTCATTATTATCAGCGGGTATGGTTGGCGTTTTCGTTTGGTAATATAACAATATGTAAAAAAGAACTAAGAAATTTTTAATTTCTTAGTTCTTTTTTTTATGTCCTCTAAATTTTTCTTTGTATATTAGTAATAAGTAACGTGGAATAGCTAGCATTCGAATAAAACGAGTCGGTTCTTGGAATAAACGATAAAGCCACTCAATATGATGATTTTGCCAAAATTGTGGCGCACGATTCACAGTACCCGCTAGAACGTCGAAACTACCACCAACACCCATCCAGATACTATCAGACACTTGGCGATTACGCTGAATAAATTCCTCCTGATTTGGAAAACCTGTTGCAACAAAAACAAAATCAGGCTGAGATATTTTAATGTTACTTACAATATCCTGATCATTTTTGAAATAACCATTATGAAATCCGACTAAATTAATGTTTGGATAATCAGACTTAATCGTTTTGGCAACTTTTTGGATGACCGTTTCGGCTGCACCAACTAGGTATATTGATTTTTGATGACTATTAGCCCATTTAAGCAGGCTCATTAAAGTATCATAGCCAGTGATTCGTTCGGGCATTGGAGTCCCTAAAATT
Source organism: Dellaglioa sp. CoH-57-MRSF-16 (assembly GCF_056782055.1). Next base: position 8,122 of record NZ_JBXAXZ010000007.1, read on the forward strand.
GCTGCGCCTTTGATAATACCAATACCATCTGGTGTAACGTAGTCAGCTTGGTTAAGAATCTTTTTATAATCTGGGTGTTGTCGTGCAAATAGAACAATTTCTGGGTTGGCTGTCACGATAAATCGATTTAGATGAGCTATCGAATCAGTCGCTATCTGAGTTAAAAAAGCGTCATTAGTTGTATTAATAAATTCGATATCTAATATTTTTGTTTTTTTAAATTTATTTGGCATAATATGTCCTCACTTTTTAAACTTTGTCTCATTATAACAGAAGATAAATTTAAAATAAGTATTGAATATGACGGATTACGGAAAAAATGGTAAAATGTAGATTATAATTTGTGTGCTGGAAAAAATTCTAGTAGTGCATTCATTTTAAAGGAGAAACATCATGGTAAAAAATTACCCAGATGATAGCTATACGTTACATACGGACGTTTATCAGATTAATATGATCCAAACTTACTGGGAAAAAAATATTCATAATCAAAATGCTGTATTTGAAGTTTTCTTCAGAAATTTACCATTTTCTAATGGCTATGCGATTTTTGCAGGCTTAGAACGAGCTATTAATTATATTCAAAATTTAAAATTTTCAGAGACAGACATTGCGTATTTAAGAGAAGTGGCAGGATATCCAGATGATTTTCTTGCCTATTTAAAAGATTTTCATTTTCGTGGCACAATCAGGTCAGCTGTTGAAGGGGAAGTTGTTTTTAACGGCGAACCCATTGTCCAAATAGAAGGTCCTTTAGCAGACTGTCAATTAGTAGAAACGGCATTACTTAACATCATTAATTATCAAACATTGATTGCAACAAAATCAGCTCGTATCAAAGCTGTAGCCGGAGATGATGGTGTGTTAGAATTTGGTACAAGACGAGCACAAGAATTTGATGCAGCTATTTGGGGAACACGTGCAGCTTATATTGGTGGATTTGATGCAACTAGTAATGTCCGAGCAGGTAAAATATTTGGTATTCCTATCAGTGGAACGCATGCGCATTCATTAGTTCAAGCATACAGAGATGACTATGATGCTTTTATGGCTTACGGAACAACGCATCGTGATTGTGTCTTTTTAGTTGATACATACGATACGTTAAAAAGTGGTGTGCCAAGTGCAATTAAAGTTGCTAAAGAGTTAGGTGATAAGATTAATTTTGCCGGCGTACGAATTGATAGTGGGGATATGGCTTACATTTCGAAACGCGTTCGTGAACAATTAGATGAAGCTGGATTTACAGAAGCTAAAATTTATGCCTCAAATGACTTAGATGAAAAAACAATTACTAATTTAAAAATGCAAGGAGCTAAAATTGACGTCTGGGGCGTTGGAACTAAACTAATAACTGCCTATGATCAACCCGCCTTAGGTGCAGTTTATAAATTAGTAGCCATTGAAGGTGGCGATGGTAAAATGGTTGATACAATTAAACTCAGTAATAATGCAGAAAAAGTATCAACACCAGGTAAGAAACAAGTATGGCGTATTACTAATAAAGTTGATGGTAAAACTGAAGGAGATTACATTGCACTATCGGATGAGGAACCTCAGAAACAAGACTCACTTTATATGTTCCATCAGCAGTATACCTATATTAATAAGTTGGTAACTAACTATAATGCACGACCAATTTTACAAGATATATTTGTTGAAGGTGAACTGGTTTATAATCAGCCAGAATTGGATGCTATTAGAGAGTATTCAAGAATTCAGTTAGATGGGTTATGGGAAGAATATAAACGTGAATTAAATCCACAAGATTACCCTGTCGATTTATCACAAAAAGCTTATGATAATAAGATGGCTATCATCCAAAAAATTAGAAATAATATGAATAATATTAAATAAGGGGTGTTAATCTTGACTGACTTACAAAAGAAAATTATTGAAACTTTGAAAGTGAAATCAAGTGTAAATATTGCAGAAGAAATTCGTATGAGTATTGATTTTATGAAAGCTTATTTATTGAAACATCCATTTTTAAAATCTTTAGTTTTAGGAATTTCTGGTGGACAAGATTCAACACTTGCTGGGTATTTAGCACAACAGGCTATTCGTGAGTTACGTGAAGAAACCGGTGATAGCAATTATCAATTTATTGCAGTTCGACTACCATACGGCAATCAATCCGATGAATCTGATGCATTAGATGCTATAAAATTTATGCAGGCAGATCAAGTGGTTCGTGTAGACATTAAAGGTGCTACCGATGAAATGGTAATAAGCTTAATGGCAAACAATCTTGAAATTTCTGATTTTAATAAAGGTAATATCAAAGCTCGTCAGCGCATGATTGCTCAATATGGGATTGCCGGGGCAAAGTCAGGTGCGGTTGTGGGAACTGACCATGCTGCAGAAGCAATTACTGGATTTTATACTAAATATGGTGACGGAGGTGCTGATATTACACCACTTTGGCGTTTGAATAAGCGCCAAGGTAGAGAGATGTTAGCTTCGTTAAATGCGCCGGAACATCTGTATTTAAAAGTACCAACAGCCGATTTGGAAGAAGACCGTCCAGCGCTACCTGATGAAGTTGCCTTAGGAGTTACTTACGATAATATTGATGATTATCTTGAAGGAAAGGTAGTTTCAAAAGAAATTAGTGATAAAATTGAAAATTGGTATTTAAAGACAGAACACAAACGACATCTGCCAATTACTGTTTATGATTCTTTTTGGAAGTAAATAGTTGCGTAAGCTGTTTCATTTCAGTTATAATTAAAGAAATCATAGGGGAGTAACTGGCGGTTATCCGCGGCAATGTCACCAACAAGAAAGTTCTTTTTCTGGTATTGCCTTAAATAGTGAGACTTATGTATGTTTAAAGTTCTGCAACATACATAGGTCTTTTTTTGTATTTTGTGAAACTATTATAAGGAGGATTACTATGACAAAAAGGATTTACGCACAATCAGTTGACGAAGTTTTAGCAGGCCAAAAGACAGATTTGGCAGGGTTAACAACCCAAGAGGTTAAAGAAAGAACAGACAAGTATGGATTGAATCAGTTGTCAGAAGGTAAACGTAAAACAATATTACAAAAATTCTTTGATCAGTTTAAAGATTTCATGATAATCGTTTTAATTGTGGCTGCGTTAATTGCGGCATCATCAGGTGAAGTTGTGGACGCAATTATCATCATGTTAGTTGTTGTTTTAAACGCTGTATTCGGTGTTTTTCAAGAATCTAAGGCTGAAGAGGCAATTAATGCGTTAAAAGAAATGTCGACACCTAACGCAAATGTAAAACGAAATGGGCAAATTGAAACTGTAAAAAGTGAAAATTTAGTACCTGGAGATATTGTTTTACTTGAAGCAGGGGATGTTATTCCAGCAGATTTACGTTTAACACAGATTGCTTCTCTTAAAATTGAAGAATCTGCTTTAACTGGTGAATCAGTACCTGTTGATAAAAGTTTAAATTTATTAAATGATGAAGATGCTGGTATTGGCGATCGCCATAATATGGCGTTTATGAATAGTAATGTAACTTATGGGCGTGGTGAAGGAATCGTTGTTGGAACAGGGATGAACACTGAAGTTGGACGTATTGCAGGAATGCTCAATTCTGCCGATGAAATGAAAACACCACTACAAGATAATCTTAACCAATTAGGTAAAACATTAACTATTTTAATATTAATTATTGCTGTTATTGTTTTCTTCGTTGGTCTACAAAATGGAGATAATAGTGTCATTGATATGTTGTTAATTGCGATTTCATTAGCTGTAGCTGCAATTCCAGAAGGATTACCAGCTATTGTTACAATTATTTTAGCACTTGGAACACAAAAGATGGCAAAAAGAAATGCGATTGTTAGAAAATTACCAGCAGTTGAAACACTTGGTAGTACTGACATTATTGCATCAGATAAGACGGGTACATTAACGTTAAATCAAATGACTGTTGAAAAAATATTTATAAATAATGAGTTATTAGATGCCGATAAGGTGGAAACAAATTTAGAAAGTCCACTATACCAGGTGATGTCTTTCAGTAATGACACAAAACAAACATCTGAGGGCAATTTAATTGGTGACCCAACAGAGACGGCTCTAATTCAATATCATTTAGATCATGGATTAGATGTGGATGCATTATTAAGCAGTGAACCTCGAGTTGCTGAAGTTCCATTTGATTCAGAACGTAAATTGATGTCAACAATTCAAAAAAATGAGGATAAATCTTTTTTTGTTGCTGTTAAGGGTGCTCCCGATCAACTATTAAAACGGGTAACACGTTATATTGAAAATGGCGAAATTAAACCGATAACTGATGCACAGCTAGATTATATTATGACTAATAATCATGATATGGCAACGCAAGCATTACGCGTGTTAGCATTCGCGTATCGTGAAATGCCTGCAATTCCAGCGGTATTAGATTCAGAAACTGTGGAAAATGATTTGATTTTTGCTGGATTAGTTGGAATGATTGATCCAGAGCGACCAGAAGCTGCTGCTGCAGTTAGCGAAGCTAAGAAAGCCGGGATCCGTCCTTTGATGATTACAGGCGATCATCGCGATACTGCCGAAGCTATTGCAGTTCGATTAGGAATTGTTGAAGCTGGACAACATGAAGCAATTATTTCTGGTTCTGAATTAGATGATTTATCAGACTCAGAATTTGAAAATAAGGTTGAACAATATTCTGTATATGCAAGGGTATCGCCTGAACATAAAGTGCGAATTGTTAAAGCATGGCAGAAAAAGAATCAAGTGGTTGCTATGACTGGTGATGGTGTGAACGATGCGCCAGCTTTGAAATCGGCTGATATTGGAATTGGGATGGGTATTACAGGAACTGAAGTATCTAAAGGTGCTTCAGATATGGTTCTCGCTGATGATAATTTTGCGACAATTGTTTTTGCTGTTAAGGAAGGACGAAAAGTCTTTTCTAATATTCAAAAATCAATTCAATATTTACTTTCTGCAAACTTAGGTGAAGTATTAACCTTGTTTGTTATGACAATGATGGGTTGGAGTATTTTGGCACCAGTCCATATTTTGTGGATTAACTTGGTAACAGATACATTTCCCGCAATTGCACTTGGTGTAGAACCTGCTGAAAAAGGATTGATGGATCAAAAACCACGTGGACGTAAATCAAACTTCTTCTCTGGTGGTGTGATGCCAAGTATTATTTATCAAGGTATCTTAGAAGGGGCTATAACATTATTTGTTTATTGGTTGGCTTTAACGTATCCTGTTCATATGGGTGATAAATTAATTCATGCAGATGCTTTAACAATGGCTTTTGCAACATTAGGATTAATTCAGTTATTCCATGCATTCAATGTTAAATCAATCCATGGGTCAATCTTCAACCGTAATATCTTTAAAAATGTGACGTTTAATTGGTCAATTTTGGCATCATTTGCGTTGCTCGCAGCAACTATTTTAATCCCCGGATTAAATAAAATGTTCCATGTTAGCCATTTAGATATGTATCAATGGGGTATTGTTTTAGCGGGATCATTCTCAATTATTGTGATTGTTGAAATTGTGAAGCTTGGCCAACGATTATTCAGAAAAAATAAATAAAAGGAAGTTTATATCTTGAAAAAAAGAGTTAATGTAAATTATTATATCAATGCGTTAAATGATGTTGCGCAAGCAACTGAAGAAATGGGTAATTCTTTAAATGATCATTACGAAGTAATGGAAAAAGCCATTACTGCAGGTGACTTTTCTATTGTTTCAGATGATGAATTCACAACTACTAAAGAAAAATTTGTTGAAGGTACAGCAAGTTACCAAGAAAATTTAAGCAAATTAGATGATTTACAAGTACCCATTCCTGTTTTGGGAAAACATAAAAAATTAATTAGTGGTTATCGTACTTTTGTTGAAGGTTGCGATGAGATGACAAGTAGTATTAATGTTGAGAAACATCTTGTCGAGGTTGATGCATTTAAAGCTTCAGAAGAAAAACAAGATAAAGGAATGACGCAAACAACTGATATGATGCAACGTATCATGCAACAAATTTTAGGTTAAATTTAATTAAAGAGATTGATATTAGGAATGGTTGTACTGACGCCTATTATTAGTCTCTTTTTTATGAACAAAAAATATTCGAATTGAGGTCGTTATCATGGAAAAAAACATTATGCCGTTAGTATTAAAAGAGCTAAATCAGTATCGAGAAAAACAAATTAACGCAGTTTTAGGGATGCTTGATGAAGGAAATACTGTTCCATTTATTGCACGATATCGAAAAGAAAGAACAGATAGTTTAGACGAAGTTCAAATTCGTGAAATTGAGACAACTTATAAACATGTTGAGAGTTTAGAAAAACGTAAAGCAGAAGTTATCCACATAATTGAAGAACAAGGTAATTTAACAGAAGCTTTAAAAAATAAAATTAGTTTAGCAAAAAAATTGCAACAGATTGAAGATTATTATTTACCTTTTAAACAAAAACGTCGTACTAAGGCCACTATTGCCAAAGAGGCTGGATTAGAACCATTTGCCAAATGGTTGTTGACATTCCCCCAAACAGCAGCTGAAATTAATCAGAAAGCAAGCACATTTATTAATGTTGATGCTGAAATTTTAACTGAAGAAGACGTTTTTGCTGGGGTACATGAAATTTTAGCTGAAGCATTTGGTGAAAGTGCCGAATATCGTGAGTGGATTCGTAAAGTAACTCAAAAAGATAGTTTGTTTGAAGCAAAAGTTAAAGCTGAAGAAAAAGACGAAAAAGGTATTTATCGTGATTACTATGAGTTTAGTGAATCTTTAAAATCAGTCGTTCCGCATCGTGTACTGGCAATTAATCGTGGTGAAAAAGAGGGAATCTTAAAAGCTTCCGTTGTTGTACCAGAACAAGCAATTATGACATTTATGCATTTTAGAATTATTGGGAAAAATAGTGGTGACGCTGTACCAATCATTGAAAATGCGTATCAAGATAGTTATAAACGCTTTATTAAACCATCAATTGAGCGTGAAATTCGTAAAGGTATGACAGAGGTTGCTGAAGAACAAGCTATTAATGTGTTTGGGGATAACTTATACCATTTACTTATGCAAGCACCATTAAAAGGGAAAGTTGTTTTAGGTTTTGATCCAGCCTATCGAACAGGCTGTAAGTTAGCCATCGTGGATGGTACAGGTAAATTCTTAGACAAATTGGTAATTTATCCACATAAACCTGCAAATGGTGAAAAACGTGCCGCAGCTGCTGGACAATTTAAACAGTTCCTTGAAAAATACCAAGTTGAAATGATTGCAATTGGAAATGGAACAGCAAGTCGAGAATCTGAACAATTTGTTTCAGATATTTTAAAAGAAATCGAACGGCCAATTTTTTATGTCATTGTAAATGAGGCTGGGGCATCGGTTTATTCAGCTAGTCAAGCAGCTCGTGATGAATTCCCAGAACTTCACGTTGAAGAACGCTCTGCTATTAGTATCGGCCGTAGATTGCAAGATCCTTTGGCTGAATTAATTAAGATTGATCCTAAATCTGTTGGAGTCGGTCAGTATCAACATGATGTTGCTGAAAAAAAATTGGATGCACAGTTAGATGTCGTGATTGAAGATGCTGTGAATAAAGTTGGGGTTAATTTAAATACAGCTAGTTCAGAGCTATTAACAAAAATTTCTGGATTAAATTTAACAATTGCTAAAAATGTTGTTACTTATCGTGACGAAAATGGTAAATTTACGAAGCGTCAACAACTTAAGAAAGTACCACGCTTAGGACCAAAAGCTTATGAACAAGCAATTGGATTTTTACGTATTGTTTCTGGGGATAACATTTTAGATAATACTGATATTCATCCTGAAAGTTATCCACTAACAAAGATTTTGTTGAAAGAATTGGGGATAAAAATAACTAATTTGGGTAAAACTGAGACAAATGACCAATTAGCACAGACAAATGCTGAAAATTTGGCACAAGTTGTGGGTAGTGGTGTGGAAACAGTAGCAGATATTCTAGCTAGTTTACAAAAACCAGGCCGTGATTTACGTGACGATATGCCGGCACCGTTACTACGACACGATGTGTTAACAATTGAGGACTTAGAACCCGGCATGTCATTACAAGGAACCGTTCGGAACGTAATTGATTTTGGTGCGTTTGTAGATATTGGTGTTAAACAAGATGGACTTGTCCACATTTCACAATTAACAGATAAGTTCGTTAAGAAACCAAGTGAAGTGGTTGCGGTTGGGGACATAGTTACAGTGTGGGTAATGGAAGTTGATTTGAAACGTAATCGCGTTCAGTTAACAATGAAACGACCAACGGATAAATAAGATGACTGATTTTGAATTAACAGCTTTAGTTCAAAACTTATCCACAACTTTTTTTAAGCAGCCATTTATCCACAAAGCAACATTTAATAAAAGACTACGAACGACGGGTGGACGGTATCGATTAAATGACCATAATATTGAAATTAATCCTAAAATGCTGACGGAACATGGTGAGGATATTTTAATAGGTGTTATCAAGCATGAATTATGTCATTATCATCTGCATATTGCTAAAAAGGGTTATCAACATCGTGATCATGATTTCAAACAGCTACTGACAATTGTAGGTGGTAGCCGGTTTGCCCCTCTTGGTCCAAAACAGGCTAAAAAGAAAAGAGTTATTCACTATCAATGCTCTAATTGTGGACAACAGTATCAACGACAAAGAAAAATTAACCTGTCACGCTACGTTTGCTCGAAGTGTCGAAGTAAGTTAATTTTAATGGAATACTAATTTATTTTAAATGGGACTTGTAACAAGGAACAATTTTTGCTACAATTATGATTGTTCTTGCGAGTATGGCGGAATTGGCAGACGCGTCAGACTAAGGATCTGGTGGGATAATATCCCGTGATGGTTCGAATCCATTTACTCGCATAATAGTTTTACTTAAAAGCACTCGACCTTGTTACTATGGGGTTTAGTGCTTTTTTTAATGAAAGATTGCCATACTGGCGTATTATGAAATTAAAGAATTATTAAGCGTTAATTATTTTGGTGTCTTAATTTTGCGATTATTGATAAAATAGAATGAATTAAACTTAACGACTGGGAGAATGGGTAAATTGAATAATTATGTCAAAATAAAAAATATGGCACATTTTGTGCCGGAACGAATTGTGACAAATAATGAATTAGCTAAATTTATGCCAACCTCGGATGAATGGATAGTGGCGCATACTGGGATTAAAACACGACACTATGCAATTGATGAAAATACATCAGATTTGAGTACAAAAGTAGCAAATGAACTTTTACTTAAATCTGGGTATGAAGCCACAGATATTGATTTAATTATTATTTCCACAATTTCGCCAGACGCCTTAACACCATCGACAGCTGCGATTGTTCAAGGAAATATTGGCGCAATGAACGCCTTTGCTTTCGATATTAGCGCTGCTTGTGCGGGATTTATATTTGCTATGAGTACCGCAGAAAAGTTTTTACGTACAGGGCAATACAAACGGGCAATTGTGATTAGTGCAGAAGTTAACTCAAAAATGATGGATTTTAAGGATCGAACAAGCGCTGTATTTTTTGGAGACGGTGCAGGTGGTGCTCTTCTTGAAGCCTCAAATAATTCAGCGGATGAAAGCTTTATTGCTGAAAAAATAGAAACAAATGGGCAAAAAAAGGATGTTATTCATAGTGGACGTATTGAACCATTAAGTGATGTTAATGAAGATAATTATCCAACAATAGATGCATTTTTCCAAGAGGGACGAGATGTGTTTGAATTTGCTACAACAGTTGTGCCTAATCAGATGAAACAATTACTTAAAGATAATAAGTTAAAAACAAGTGATATTGATTTGGTTGTTTGCCATCAAGCAAATTTAAGAATTATTGAAACAATTGCTGATGAGTTAGGGATGCCAATTGAAAAATTTGCAACAAGTGTTATTCATCACGGAAATACATCTTCAGCCGGGATTCCAATGGCCCTAAATGAAGCAATTCAACAAGGGTTTACGGGTGGTACAGTTTTATTAACTGGATTTGGAGCTGGCTTAGCATATGGAAGTTTACTAATAAAAATTTAAGGTGTGTGCAAATTAATGAAATTTAATGAAATTAATCAATTATTAGATAAAATTGCGACAATGCCATTTTCTCATGTTGAAATTGAAGATGGTGACTTTAAAGTAGTTGTAGATCAAGAAAAAACAGCCGAAAAAATAAAAGTAGCAACAAATATACAAGAAGATGATAGTGACACCATTTTTATCGTTAAAAGCCCACTTGTTGGGTTAGTTCATTTTGATAAAATGGGAACAATTGGGACTAAAATTATTAAAAAGCAGGTTATTGCTCAAATTGAAAGTATGAAATTATACAATGATATCCAATCGCCAGTGACAGGTATCGTACTTGAACAACTAGTAGATGATGGTGAATTAGTCGAATTTGATCAAGAGTTACTTAAAATTAGAATAGATGGATAGGTGAGTCATTTGTTTCGAAAAATTTTAATAGCGAATCGTGGAGAAGTGGCTGAACGAATTATTCGCGCTTGCCAAAAATTAAATATACAAACGGTCGCTATTTATTCAACAGTGGATGCACAAAGTCGATTTGTTGAACTTGCTGATGAAAAAATTTGCATTGGGCCAGCCTTAGCAAAAGATTCTTATTTAAATCGAGAGAGTATATTGATGGCAGCATTAAGTTTAAATGTTGATGCAATTCATCCAGGATACGGGTTTCTATCAGAAGATGCGCATTTTGCACAAATGTGTATGGAATGTGGTATTACTTTTATTGGTCCGGAAGCGGAATTAATCCAGCAACTAGCAGATAAAGATAAATCTCGTTTGTTAGCAATTGAGAAAGGGGTACCCGTTATTCCTGGATCTGATTTAATTACTTCTAACGAAGAATTGATTGAGCAAGCAAATAAAATTGGATTCCCACTATTAATTAAAGCTTCACATGGCGGAGGCGGCAAGGGTATCAGAGCAGTTGAAAGGAAATCTGATTTGTTATCTGGCGCTGAGATTGTTCAGCAAGAAGCAAAGGCTTCTTTTGCTGAGGGAAGTTTTTATCTTGAAAAAAAATTGATAAACGCGCGGCATATAGAAGTGCAAATTATCGGTGATGGGCACCATGTTCAAGTGTTAGGAAATCGGGATTGTAGCTTGCAAAATCACCGACAAAAAGTGATTGAAGAAAGCCCATCAGTTGTCTTAACTAGTGAGCAACAAAGCCAACTCTACTATTTTACGCGTCAGTTAATCAAAAATTTACATTACGTTGGATTAGGAACTGTAGAATTTTTATTTGCGAATAATCAATTTTATTTTTTAGAAATGAATACACGATTGCAAGTCGAACATGGTGTTACTGAAGAAACTGTTAAAATGGATGTTGTTCAACAACAGTTGTTAGTTGCTGAAGGTAAAGAAGTATTGAATAATGATGTAGAAATGAATGGACATGCAATCGAATGTCGATTATCCTTAATTCCAAGTGTGAAAACTAAAATTACATGTTTTGATTTTCCTAAAGATATTCGAATTGAAACGGGTTATGGTGTCGGTGACACCATCTCTGCTTTCTATGACGGACTATTAGCAAAAATTATTTGTCATGCTGAAACGAGAGAATTAGCTATTTTAAAAATGCAAAAATCACTTGAATCAATTTATATTTCAGGAATTGAAACTAATTTAACGCAATTAAAAATAATTATAAAATCACAAGAATTTATTGAAAATACCATTTCAATTGATAGCAAAATTTAAAGGCGGTGGCGGTAATGAGTCATTATCCAAAGACAAATCAATGGCAAAAGTGCCGAAATTGTGGGACGCATTTACATGAAAGTGAATGGGCACCTTATTTTATTTGTCCTAAATGCCAAACTTATAAACGCTTGACTGCTATGGAGAGAATTGCTATTTTAACAGATGAAAACGGTTTTGAGGTAATAAATGTAGCAAATAAAACAGAAAATAAAGCACAATTTCCAGGTTACTCAGAAAAACTGGAACGTGCTAAGCGTTCAACGACATCTGATGAAGCCGTTATTGTCGGTGAAGGTAGCATTGATCAACAACCATTGATTTTAGCAGTAATGGATAGTTTTTTTATGATGGGATCATTGAATACGACGGCAGGGACTAGAATTAAGTTAGGGATGCAAGTCGCATTAGATAAACGACTGCCATTTGTAATCGTTACTGCTTCTGGTGGTGCAAGAATGCAAGAGGGAATTTATTCGTTATTACAAATGAATTCGATTCTTTACATGAAACAAAAACTAGATAATGCAGGGTTATTAGTCATGTCCCTATTGACGGATCCAACAATGGGTGGTGTCAGTGCTAGCTTTGCACTAAATAACGATATTGTATTAGCTGAAAAACAAGCTAAAATTGGCTTTGCTGGTGAAAGAGTGATTAAACAGACGACAAATGAAAAGCTACCTGCTAATTTTCAAACAGCAGAAGGTTTATATGAAAATGGATTTGTTGATCAGGTTATTGATCGGAAAAACATAAAACAGATTCTTAGTCAGCTACTACTATTACACGTGTGAGGGGATATTAAAAATGGACTCAGATTTTTTAAAAAAAGTTCGATCGAATGATAGATTAAGTGCTAAATTTATTATTTCTAGTCTATTTGATGTGTTTTTCGAAAATCATGGTGATCGAGTTGGCGAAGAGGATGCTTCCATTATTGGTGGGATTGGACTTTTTCATAAGTGCCCAGTGACAGTTATTGGCATTAATCGGGGCGTAAATTTAGAAGAACGTTTAGCCTATAATTTTGGTGCCGTGAAGCCAAGTGGGTATCGAAAAGCAATGCGATTACTAAATGAAGCTGAAAAATTTAAGCGACCTGTTGTAACGCTAATTAATATGCCCGGCGCAGATGCCAGCGTTAAATCAGAACAAACAGGACAGAGCTATATTATTTCTGAAATGATTTTAAAAATGGGTGCATTACAAGTGCCGAATATTGCCATTTTTTTAGGTGAAGGTCAAAGCGGTGGTGCACTGGCTTTAGCAAATGCAAATGCTATTATGATGGTTGAAAATAGCTTATTTTCAGTAGCATCTCCAGAAGCCGTTAGTGCTATTTTGAAGAAAACTAATCCAAATGAGATTGAAACAAGTTTGCCAATGACGGCTACTGAGTTATTTAATATTGGATTGATTGATGTGGTATTGCCAGAAACTAATCAGGCAGCAACAATAAGTCTAATGGACAGTAGTCTAAATGAATTGCTGAAGAACCTAGCGACTAAATCATCTAATGAACTTATTGAACAAAGAGAAATGAAATACCAAAAGTTTTTAGAAAATTGGTAAAAAAGAAACGGACCTCAAATTTTAATTGAGGTCCGTTTCTTTTTTATATCTATTTATTTAGAGAGTTGCTGTTCTAAACTAGTAAAGGCTTGTGTTGATTTGTTTAAACCTAATTGAGAACGAATAGCATTTGAGACGCGTTTCTTTTCAGTCGATGTTGGAACTTCATATGAAAGACCATCAACATCTGTACTTACTCCTTGCAAGAAATCAGAGTGAATTGATTCTGTAGCGGCGCTGTAGTTTGTTTCTACTGTGAGCATATCATTAAAACTAAGATCAGTTACCATGTTTCCGTCAATTGTTTTTAATAATTTTTTGTAGTTTGCGAGTGAATTTACAGATTTAGCTTTTCCGGTAATTGCTGTAATAATCTGTTTTTGACGTTTTTGACGGCCATAATCACCTAGTGGATCTGAATGACGCATTCGCGTATAAGCTAAGGCTTGTTTGCCGTTTAAATGGATTGTCTTACCTTTTTTATAATGAGTTCCTTCAAGTTTAAATGAAAGTAATGGTTTGACATCAACACCACCAACGGTATCAACAATTTTCTTTAATCCATTCATGTTAATTAACATATAATAATCAATTGGGATATCTAATAAATTTTGAACAGTATTAACAGCAGATGTTGAACCATCTTTGCCACCATAGGTATAGGCACTGTTTATTTTTGAAGAGCTTTCATCACTTCCGTCAATTTTAACTTGAGTATCACGAGGAATACTTGTTAAGGTAGTTTTATTTGTTGTTGGATTAACTGTTGCAACGATCATTGTATCCGTGCGTCCTGTATCACTTCGACCAAGTGCGCCAGTATCAGTCCCCATTAATAGAATTGAAAAAGGTTTTTTCTCACTCAAAATACTGGAAACATTTCTTAATTTTTTTGCTTTGGTTTTCTTGTAAGTTTTTGCGACGGTATCTTCAGTATGTGTGAATACTGAATAGGCATATACACCTCCAGAAGCAATACCTAAAATCATAATTATCAATAGTGTCCACAGTATTGGATGCTTATTTTTATTGCTTTGAGAACTGCCTTTTATTGGAGATGGCATTCCCAAGTTATTATTTTTAGCCATATTTATTCATACCTTTCATTACATTAATTAAGCTGATTATACGATAAAAAAAGGGATAAAAAGCAAAAAAAATTTTTTCTTACGGTATTATTAAATAATTGAAAAAATGTAAAAGAATGAAAAGGACAACTTTGATTAATTAAGTAATGTTAAATCAGTGAAAAACGACTAATTGTATTACGCTTTTGTCATTTTAATATAGAACTCGTAAATGCCTATTTAACAACAAATAAGAGGGATAAAAACAATGGAAATGGCCTTTTGTAACATTTGTGTAATCATACTGAAATTAAAAGATGTAAATTAAATTCGAATGTAAACTAACCGTAATGGTATGTACCTAAGAACCGTGCTATTCTATTCTAGTCGAGAAAAACGAATACGCTAAAATTAAATAATAATTATGAAATCAACTAGGAGAGTGCCTTTTGAAAATTAATAGTAAAATTGCTAAAGTAATGATGATGACAGCTACACTTATTGGAATGAGCGCAGTTGCAGAACAAGCTAACGCTTCAGATAGTGTAACTGAACTAACAAGCACGATTGCTAAATTAAATAGCAAGAGCACTAAAGTTGCTGCAAAATTAGCAACAATTAATAGTGAAATTACTTCAACTCAAGCTGAAGTTAAGGATGCTAAAGATACAGCTGCAAAACTTGAATCAGATCAATACAAATTAGGTAAGAAGATCAGCAGATTAAATGTTGAAATTTCACAAAGAGATTCACAATTAGCTGATCAAACACGTGCTTTACAAGTTGATGGAAGTACAGCAAGCATGGTTGAATTTGTTTCAGATTCAAAAAGTGTTGTTGATGCCTTCAAACGTGTGGGAACAGTTACAACATTAGTTGGTGCTGGTCAAAAAGCTGCTAAACAACAAAAAGCTGATAAAGCAGAAGTTAAATCTTCTAAAGTTGAATTAGATGAAAAGGCTGCAGATCAACAAAAAACAGTTAAAGAATATACAAACAAACAAGCTGAACTAGCGGTTAAACAAGCAAACGCAAATACATTAAAAGCACAAATTGATACAAAAAAATCAGATACACAATCATCTATCGATAAAGCAAAAGCAGCAGAAAAAGCTGCTGAAAAAGCAGCAGCAGAAACTAAAGCAGCAAATGAAAAGAACGATGCAGCAGCAGCAGATGCAGCTGCATCAAAAGCAACTGAAGCTGCAAGTACAGATACTTCAAGTAATAAAGCAGTAAAAAGCTCAAATACTTCAGCTTCAAGTGAAAAAGCTGTCACAACTTCAACTACAAATAGTTCAAGTAAAAAAGCAGCAACAAGTGCTGTGAGTGCTTCAAGTCTTGATACAAGTAGTATTACTGCTCTAGCAAGATCATTAACAACAAAGAGCATCCCATATGTATGGGGCGGAAAATCATTGAGCGGTTTTGATTGTTCAGGATTTACTAGTTATGTTTATGCTCATGCTGCTGGAAAATCTATTGGTGGCTACACTGTTGCTCAAGAAGGACAAGTTAGCTATGAATCAGTTTCTCAAGCACAACCTGGAGACTTACTTTTCTGGGGATCAAAAGGATCATCATACCATGTTGCTATCTACTTAGGTGGAAGTCAATTTGCTGAAGCTCCAACTGAAGGACAAAATGTTAAAATTAGCACAATGAGTGCTTACTGGAAACCAGATTTTGCTGGTCGAGTAAAATAAATAATTAAAAGACTTAAGACAACAATGTTGTTTTAAGTCTTTTTTGTTATAATGAGTATTAATGAAGAGTGAAGAAGGTTTTAATAATGGTTGAATTAGTCATGGTAAGACATGGTGAGAGTCTAGCAAATCAAAATAATGAATACACCGGTTGGACAGATGTTCCATTAACGGCTAAGGGCATCGCTGAAGCTAGAGTTGCAGGAACAGTTATTCTTAATACAAATATTCAATTTTCACAGGTTCATACATCTGTCTTAAAACGAGCTATTAAAACGAGTAATATTATGATGGAAGAAATGAATCAACTTTGGATTCCAATACAGAAAAATTGGCGTCTTAATGAACGACATTATGGTGCCTTGCGCGGTTTAAATAAAGATGAAACCAAACGTATCTACGGTATTAAACAAGTAGCCCAATGGCGCCGTAGTTATACGACTATCCCACCTAGTTTATCTGTACCTGATAATGATAGACGGTACAAGCAACGTGTTAAAAGTAGCTTACCAACATCAGAAAGCTTAGAAATGGCATTTAAACGGATTTTACCTTACTGGCAAGATGTCATTGCCCCAGAGTTAAGACAAGGTAATAACCAGTTGATTGTCGCACATGGCAGTACACTTAGGGTATTGATAAAATATTTAGAAAATATTTCAGATGCAGATATTGATGGCGTTGAGGTTCCGAATGGTGTCCCTATTTGGTATACATTAAATGATGATTTAACAATTAAAAGCAAAAAAATTTTAACACAAAAAAAGTAACAACAATTCAATATTGTTGTTACTTTTTTAATTATGCTAATGCACCCATTGGATCCCAAGGAGCAAGGACTTTAGGTTCTTCTTTTAGAATAGCTTGTAATTTTTCTGGTAAGAATTTTTTGTTAACGACAACTTGATAACAATATTCTTCCATCCAGTCATCACTCATAACGAAGAAGCCTTTATTACCAACTTTTTCGCCCCATGAGTTTTCAACTTTCCATTTGGTTGCTTGATCATTAACCAAATCAACACCTGTTAGAACCATAGCATGAGTCATTAGACTCTCACCGTAATCAAGGCGTTCAGCTTTTGATAAAGCTAGATCAATATTGAACAATTCATCTTTATGATAAAGTTCAGTATCCATAATACCAATTTGGCGTTCAGACGATTGACCAACATCACAACCGAACCAGACGCTCTCGCCAGATTGTAATTGTTTGATGGCAACATCTCTAAAATCAGCCATGTTAATGTTTAAATGGCGAATAGGACGCCCATCAACAACATTTCCAAGACGATCAACTGTGTACATATTATTGTAAGGTTTATCATCTGTTGGACCATTAATGATTGAGACGTATTCATCTAAGTCCCAACCGATAAATTTTTCATAGAATGTTTTTGGTGTTAAATTTTTATCAATATGATATTCATTATCAGAATCACGATATTCAAAGTCAAATGTTGCAGGAGGTTCACCAAAACTGTATGCTAATAAACGATAAATTTCAGTAAGTTTAGCTTCTTTGACGACTTCAATTTCTTTTGAACTTGTTCCGGCAGCAACGAGTTCACGTAAATCAACAGCATCTTTTCTTAATTTTAAGTTTAAAGTTGAATTGATTTCGCTTGATTTAGAACTATTATATGTTTCAGGCATCACAGATTGAGGAACAACACCATATTTTTCAATAATTGCAACGATCATATCCCATTGGCCGCCATCTTGTTGTGGAGTTGTCATTAACCATGAAACGGTACGGTCACTAGTTGGTTTATCAGCTGTTTCAAGAACATTTTGATAAAAGTAATTTGCTTTTTCAAGTTTATCCCAGAAGTAAGTGAAATTTTGTGACAATTCAAAATCTTTGGCAACTTTAAAATTTGTTTTCATGTCATGACGCATTGTATTTAATGCGGCGAACATCCAACAACGACCTGATTGCTTTTGGTTAGAAACATTACCAACATCCAGATCAATTGAGAAAACAGGTTCCATTTTAGCTTGGGCTTTTAAATCGTAACTATTTGCTAAAATACCATTTTTTGTAACGGCACGTTCAATAACTTCATGGCTTTCACGTGCATGTAAATTTTTTTGGAATTTTGCGAGTTGTTCTGAACTAATTGATTGTGTCAAAAAAATCACACTCCTATATAAGATTTAAGTACTGTGGCTATTATAATATATCTCGTTAGATTAGTAAACAATGTTAAAAAGAAAAGAAAATTCTCATTTTTAAATAAAATCAATTTGCGTATTTAAAAAGAGCCAATAAAAATTAGCTCTTCTTTAGAATTATTTAATTGTAAAGGTGTCAGAACGTGCGTGTAAAACTTCAGGACCATCTTGACGTCCAACGATAACCGTATTTACACAATCTAAAAATAGACCTTGTTCTACAACACCAACTTGTTTAGCTAAATAATCTTGTATGCTAGCAGGATCGTTTATTTCACCTAAATATAAATCGATGACAAAATTTTTAGAGTCAGTTAAAACATTTTCATTATCAACAGTTCTAAATTTGGGATTAAATCCTTTAGCTTCTAATTTTTTGAATAATTGATGACTACCGTAAGGGATAACTTCAACGGGAAGAGGGAATTTACCCAACGTATGAACCATTTTACTTTCATCAACAATCCACATATTTTGATTTGAATTAATAGCAACAATTTTTTCAAATAAATGAGCAGCACCGCCACCTTTAATACCTTGGAAATGGTCATCAATTTCATCTGCACCATCAATTGTTAAATCAATGTGGTCAACTTCATCAACTGATTTAACTGGAATACCAAGTGATTTTGCTTGTTCTTCAGTTCTAATTGATGTTGAAACACCGATAATTGATAAGTTTTCATTTTTAACACGTTGACCTAATGCATCTACCATAAATTTAACGGTTGAGCCTGTACCAAGTCCAACAACCATACCGTCTTTAATAAACTCGACAGCTTTTTGTCCAACTAATTTTTTTAAATTGTCTTGATTCATGTGTGTCACTCTCCTATTTTTTATTTAGGTGTATAAATTAATTCTAAAAGTTCTGGATGTTCACTAAAATAAAACTTTGTATAAGGGCATAATGGTAAAATAGTTTGCTGATTTAGAATAACTTGTTTAATTAAGTAATCAGTTGTACTTTTTGCAAGCCCTTGATGACGCTGATTGTCAGCTACCCAAGTATGTTCAATGACCATTGTCTGATTAGCATTAATCATGGTAAAACTAATTCGACTAATTAACTCGTCATTAACGTTGTACACGCGTAAATCGGTTTCATTTAGTTGGAAATCCATTTGAACACCTTCCCTTTGAATGTAATTATACCATTAAAAAATGCCCAAAAACTAGCCATTTATGTCATAAATGAGGTAAGATAAAAAGTAAACAGATTACGGGGATAAACAAATGAAAACAAGAGGATTTGAAATTGTTACTAAATATGCAGGGAAAATTGACTTACCCGTTCGATCAACAACAACTTCGGCAGGATATGACTTAGCTGCAGCTGAAGATTTTACATTACCTTCAATCTGGAAAAGTGGATTTTTAAAGGTTTTATGGCTAATTAGGCATCGTGAATCGGTGGCTGAAGAAGAGCTCATTCAAGCAAATAAAATTTTGAAACCTTATTTAATTCCCACAGGAATTAAAGCGTATATGCTAGATAATGAATTTTTATTATTAGCAAATCGTTCAAGTAGCCCCTTAAAACGTGGACTGATTTTACCAAATGGAATTGGTGTTATTGATTCTGATTACTATAATAACGAAAAAAATGAAGGTGAAATTTTCATACAAATTGTTAATTTTAGTTTAAAAGATCAAATGGTAAAAAAAGGAGATCGGATAGGCCAAGGGATTTTTATGCCCTATTTAACTGTTGATAATGAAAAGGTGACCGCTACAAAACGTATTGGCGGATTTGGTTCATCAGGTAAATAGTTATTATAGAATGATTAAGAATTTCAATTGAAATTACAGGTTGTCGTTTATGTGATAAAATATTAACAATAGAATTTATAATGAAAGGGTGGGGAGTTTGTATGGCAAAAGTAAAAACGCAATTTGTATGTCAAAACTGTGGATACACCTCACCAAAGTATTTGGGTCGTTGCCCTAACTGTAACGAATGGAACACGATGGTAGAAGAGCGTGAACAATCACAAAAAGCAGATCGTAAAGCTCGTGTCAGTTTTACTGGAGCTTCTGTTAAACCAGAACTATTAGATGATATCTCAATGGCAGAACAAGAACGTGTTGAAACTGAGTTAGGTGAATTAAATCGTGTTCTTGGTGGTGGTGTTGTACCCGGGTCATTAGTTTTAATTGGTGGTGATCCAGGCATTGGTAAATCAACATTACTTTTACAAGTTTCTGGTCAACTAAGCCAAACTGGCGGAACTGTCTTATATGTTTCTGGTGAAGAAAGTGCTGTTCAGATTAAAATGCGTGCACAGCGCCTCGGTGTTGGAGGTCAGAAATTTTATCTTTACCCTGAAACAGATATGGGTAATATTCGTCAAAATATTGAGACATTAAATCCTGATTACGTAGTCATTGACTCAATTCAAACAATGCAAGAACCAGAAATGTCTGCTGCAGTTGGCAGTGTTTCTCAAATTCGAGAAGTAACTGCTGAATTATTACAAATTGCTAAAACGAATGGTATTACGATTTTTATTGTTGGACATGTAACAAAAGGTGGTGCAATTGCTGGTCCCAAAATTTTGGAACATATGGTTGATACAGTCCTTTATTTTGAAGGAGATATGCATCACACGTTCCGTATTTTACGCGCTGTTAAAAACCGATTTGGTTCAACAAATGAAATTGGAATTTTTGATATGCGTGAAGGTGGGTTATTTGAAGTTGCAAACCCATCAGAAATTTTCTTAGAAGAACGTTTGGCTGGCGCAACAGGTTCTGCTATTGTTGTATCTATGGAAGGAACACGACCTATTTTGGTTGAAGTTCAAGCATTAATCACACCAACAGTTTACGGAACGGCGAAGCGTACAACTACAGGGCTTGATCACAATCGTGTGTCATTAATAATGGCCGTTCTTGAAAAACGTGCAAGTTTATTATTACAGAACCAGGATGCTTATCTTAAGGCGGCTGGTGGCGTAAAATTAGATGAACCAGCTATTGATTTAGCGATTGCTGTTAGTATTGCGTCAAGTTATCGAGATAAAGAAACAGACCCTGCAGACAGTTTTGTAGGTGAAATTGGATTGACTGGTGAAATTCGACGTGTTAATCGGATTGAACAACGGGTTGCTGAAGCACAAAAGCTTGGATTTAAACGAATTTTTATTCCTAAAAATAATTTATCAGGATGGACACCACCTAAAGGAATTACAGTTGTTGGTGTTGCTACACTAAGCGAAGCACTAAAAGTAGTGTTTAGTTAGAAAGGAGGAGTTGTCAATGCGTAGAAATATTATTAAAGGTGTTGTTGCACTAGTCGGCGGTGGAATTGGTGTTAGTTTGCTACCACTTTTTTGGAAATTAGTGAGTATTGCGGAGATTGGTATATTAAATAATAGTGTTGTTAATTTTTTAATAGGTGTCGGTTTAGCTCTTATTCTATCTTTATTTATCATAACGCCACTAGAAAAATTACTGGCAAATATTGAAAATTATTTAACTAATCAAAGCCCAATGATGCTACTAACAGCGAGTGTTTCAACTATTGTTGGTATGGTTATTGCAATTTTAATCTCAACACCATTCTATCGATCAGAAATATGGCTATTGAACACAATTGTACCCGTTTTGTTACTATTTTTACTTGGATACTTGGGTTTTGTTATAGGAACTAATCGTTTGGAGGATTGGCGTAAATTATTTGCATCAAAAAATAAGAAAAGTGATGTCGTTGAAAGTAGTTTACTAGACCGTAATGTCAATGATAATTATCATGAATATAAAATATTAGATACAAATATCTTAATTGATGGCCGGATTTATGATTTGATTAAAACTGGCTTTATTGAAGGAACATTATTAGTTCCTAATTTTGTTTTATATGAACTCCAATATATTGCAGATTCAGCTGATAGTATCAAACGTGTTCGGGGTCGTAGAGGATTAGATATTTTAAATAAACTTCAAGATGAAAAAATCATGCCGATTGAAATGTATGAAGGTGATTTTGAAGAAATTGAAGAAGTAGATAGTAAGTTAATTAAATTAGCTAAAACGATTGATGGGGTTATTGTCACAAATGATTTTAATTTAAACAAAGTTAGCGAATTTCAAAATGTCCAGATTTTGAATGTAAATGCACTAGCTAAATCATTGAAACCTCGGGTTATTCCTGGAGAACAATTACATGTTATGGTAATAAAAAATGGTTCTGAGCGTCAACAAGGTGTTGCTTATTTGGATGATGGAACAATGGTTGTCGTGGAAGAAGGAAAGTATTTCCTAAACAAATCAATTGACGTTGTCGTTACAAGTGCACTTCAAACGGATGCTGGAAGAATGATTTTTGCAAAACCATTACATTCAATGAAAAAAATAAACGATAAGAAATAAAGTCAATACTAAGATTATTGGCTTTATTTTTTATCCGATTCATTGTAAACTAGATTAGTTGAATAAAGCCTTAAATAAACGGTTTATATCGTAGTAACTAAATACAGAAAAAAGAAAGAGGCGTTATCATGGCTAAAAATAAAATTCGTGTCAGATATGCACCAAGTCCAACTGGACATTTACACATTGGAAATGCTCGTACCGCTCTATTTAATTACTTATTTGCGAGAAGTCAAAAGGGTACTTTTGTTATCCGTATTGAAGATACTGATACAAAGAGAAATATTGCTGATGGTGAACGCAGCCAACTAGATAACTTAAAATGGTTAGGCATGGATTGGGATGAAGGTCCTGACAAACCAGGAGAATTTGGTCCTTATCGTCAATCAGAACGTAAAGATATCTATTTACCATTAATCCAAGAATTAGTGGATAAAAATTTAGCTTACGAGTCATATAAAACAGAAGATGAACTCGAAGCAGACCGTGATGCTCAAAAAGCACGTAATGAAATGCCACATTATGAATACGAATATGCAGGTATGTCTGATGATGAGATTACTGCTAAAATTGCAGAGTCAAAAGCTGCCGGTTTAACACCTGTTATTCGTTTCCGTGTTCCAGCAAACAAAAAATACGAATTTAAAGATATTGTTAAAGGTGAAATTACCTTTGATTCCAATACTATTGGTGGCGATTTTGTTATTCAAAAACGTGATGGTATGCCAACATATAACTTTGCTGTTGTTGTTGATGATCACTTGATGGAAATTACGCATGTTCTTCGTGGGGATGACCATATTGCCAATACGCCTAAGCAATTGATGATTTATGAAGCATTTGGCTGGGATGCACCTATCTTTGGACATATGACATTAATTATCAATACAGAAACAGGAAAAAAATTAAGTAAACGTGATGAAAATGTTCTCCAATTCATTGAACAATATCGTGAATTAGGCTACTTGCCAGAAGCTATGGTAAACTTCATTACCTTATTAGGCTGGTCACCAGTTGGCGAAAGTGAAATTTTCTCTCGCCAAGAATTGATTAAAATGTTTGATCCTAAACGTTTAAGCAAGTCACCAGCTTCATTTGATGGTAAAAAATTAGAATGGATTAATAATCAATATATTAAAACAGCTGATGAAGATAAAGTAATGGATTTGGCTTTACGTCAATTAATTCAAGATGGTAAAATTGAAGCTGATCCAAGTGCAGAAAGAATTGAATGGGCTCGTAAATTAATTAGCCTTTATAAGCAACAAATGTCATATACAGGTCAAATTACTGAAATGGCAGAAGTATTTTTAAGCGAACCACCTGTTCTTGATGATGAAGCAAAGGCAGAGTTAGCTGTTGAAACAGCACCAACAGTTTTAAAAGAATTTGCTGAACGCATTAAAACGATTGATATTTTTGATGCTGTTGCTATCCAAGCAACAATTAAATCAATTCAAAAAGATACAAAAATTAAAGGTCGTCAATTATATATGCCAATCCGTATTGCAACAACGCGTGAAATGCATGGACCAGAACTACCAGCATCAATCGAATTGCTTGGTCGTGAAAAAGCATTAGCTCATTTGAACAAAACGTTAGAAGAAATGAATACAAAATAATTTTTGATAAGAGAGAGTAACAACTTATTGGCGTTTTTTAGAAAGTTTTCGGTGATGTGAGAAAACAAACGTTAGTTGTGAAGTGCCTCTTTAAAATGCTATGATGAACAAAGTAATTATAGTCGTGTAATGAACGTTAACTCATTGTTGGATGTAGGTTCACTACATCTTAAGGAGTGGAACAACGTTGAAGACGTCTTTTATAAGTATATAAAAGACGTCTTTTTTTAACAAAAAGATTAAATGGCGGGTGATAAAATGATTTCAATTTATAATACATTAACGAATCAAAAAGAGGTTTTTAAACCACTTGTGTCTGGGAAAGTTAGTATGTACGTTTGCGGGCCAACCGTTTATAACTATATTCATATTGGAAATGCGCGAAGTGCTATTGCGTTTGATACAATTCGTCGATATTTTGAATATCGTCATTTTAAAGTTAACTATGTATCTAATTTTACAGATGTTGATGATAAAATGATCAAAGCTGCTAAAGAAGACCATATAACAGTTCAACAATTAGCCGATAAGTTTATTGCTGCTTTCATGGAAGATACCAAGGCATTGGCGATTGAACCAGCAACTAAAAATCCAAAGGCGACAGAAAATATTGATGATATCATTCAATTTATATTAAATTTAATTGATAAAGGTTATGCTTATGTATCTGATGGGGATGTTTATTTTAGAACGCGTAAATCTCCAGATTATGGTAAATTATCTGATCAAAATATCAACGAATTAGAACAAGGTGCCAGTCAGCATGTTGATACTGAAGAAACGGCTCGAAAAGAAGATGAAATTGATTTTGCACTTTGGAAATCAGTCAAAAATGATGATCTTTCTTGGAACTCTCCATTTGGTAAGGGCCGTCCGGGTTGGCACATTGAGTGTTCTGTAATGGCAACAAAATACCTAGGTCCAACGATTGATATTCATGGTGGTGGACAGGATTTAATGTTTCCACATCATGAAAATGAAATCGCTCAAAGTGAAGCTGAAACGGGTCAAAAATTTGCTAACTATTGGATGCATAATGGATTTGTAACAATTGGTGAAAATGATGAAAAAATGAGTAAATCACTAGGTAATTTTGTTACGGTGCATGATATGATTAAAGAAGTCAATCCACAAGTTATCCGTTTCTTTATGGCAACAACGCATTACCGCCGTCCAATTCAGTATAGCCAAGCGAATATTGATGAAGCGACTAATAATTTAAATAAATTGAAAACAGCATTTGATAACTTAACTTATCGATTGAACGATGCTATTTCAGGAGAAAATAAATTAATAGAAAATCAAATTAATGAGAGCTTATCCAATTTTGAAACTGCTATGGATGATGATTTTAATTCACAAAATGGTATTGCAGTTATCTATGATTTAGCTAAGAAAATGAATGTCTATTCTGAAAACAAACAAGTGGAACGAGATTCAATTAATCACTTGTTAGAAATTTTTAAAGAAATGACATCAGTTTTTGGATTAGCTTTTGGACAAGTAGCTGATGCTCTAGATATCAGAGTTGAAAAATTAATTGCACAAAGAATAGAAGCTAAGAAACAAAAAGATTTTCAAAAAAGCGATGAAATTCGAGATCAACTTGCAGCAGAAGGAATTATTTTGGAAGACACACCACAAGGAACTAGATGGAGAAAAGACTAATGGAAAATAATGCAGATTATCAACAAATGAATGGGATTGCGTTAGCTTATATGGGCGATGGTATTTATGAAGTATTTGTTCGTAAACACTTACTTGTACAAGGACTTACAAGACCAACTCAATTACACCATCAAGCAACACATTATGTATCAGCCAAAGCACAAGCTTTCTTGATAGATAAAATGACAGAAAATAATATTTTAACTGAAGAAGAAATAGACTACTTTAAACGTGGACGTAATGCTAAAAGTCATACTTCAGCTAAAAATACATCAGTAATAACGTATCGTATTTCAACTGGATTTGAAGCATTGTTTGGCTACTTATTTTTGAGTAATCAAAACGATAGATTGGCCGAATTGGCAAAATGGTGTATTAACACCGTTGAAAAGGAGAACTTAAATGGGACAACCAAGAAGTAGTGAAGAGGCTGGCGATTTTATTATTGGTCGTCACCCTGTAGAAGCAGCGTTAAAAAGTAATCAATCAATTAACAAATTATTTTTACAAACTGGATTAAAATCAGATGTTTTAAGTGGTATTGAACAGTTAGCTAAGAAAAAAGGTATTATCACACAACTAGTTCCTAAAAGTAAATTAGATTTATTATCAGATCAACAAAATCACCAAGGCGTTATTGTAGCAGTTGCCGCATTTGAATATGCAACTATTGAAGATCTTTTCAAAAGTGCAGCTGATAAAGATGAACCACCATTTTTCCTTATTTTAGATAATGTTGAAGATCCACATAACTTAGGATCAATTATGAGAACAGCCGATGCTGCGGGTGTACATGGAATTATTATTCCAAAACGTCGCGCAGTCGGTTTAACGTCAACAGTTGCTAAGACGTCAACAGGTGCAATTGAATATATGCCAGTTGCTCGCGTAACTAATTTGGTAAATACTGTAAATGAATTGAAAAAGGCCGGATTATGGGTCTTCGGAACAGATATGGATGGACAAGATTATCGTGAATGGGATGCTAAAGGACCCACAGCCCTCGTAATTGGTAACGAAGGTAAAGGTATTTCACCGTTATTGAAAAAAGCTTGTGATGGTATGTTGACTATTCCAATGGTTGGACACGTTCAAAGTTTAAACGCCAGTGTCGCAGCCAGTTTACTTATTTATCAAGGATTTACTTCTAGGGGTAAATAATAATGAAAAAGCAAATTTTGGTTGTAGATGCCTATAATATGATTGGTAATTGGCCAGAATTAAATCGATTGAAACAATCAGAGCGACTTGATGAAGCACGTGACTTGCTACTGCACAAATTATCAAATTATCATAAACAGATTGACTCTCGGTTAATCGTTGTCTTTGATGCAATGTATGTTCCAGGACTATCAAAGAGTTATACAAAATATGGATTAGAGATTATTTGGACAGCAGAGGGTCAGACGGCTGATAGTTATATTGAAGCAATGATAGGTGAGTTACAGACTAAACTCACACAGGTAACTGTTGCAACGAGTGATCAAGCAGAACAGTGGACTATTTTCTCACAAGGTGCATTAAGAATTCCTGCATGGGAGTTATACAAAGACATTAATGAATCTAAAAAAGAAGTTGCTCAACAAGCCAAAAAATATCAAACGGAGGCATCGGTTCGTCGTTCACCATGGGACTCAGAACAATTAGATAGTCTGGCTGAATTGCGTGATCACCTATCACATGACTAAGCAACTGTTGTAATCAGTCATTATGTTTGGTATATTGAAAAATGGAGACCCGGATATGGAGAGTCTACTTGTTAGATGAAACTTACCGGAGTACTGAAAACGAAACAGATTTTCAATTGATTTGCCAAATTAAATTAGGTGCAGAACATAAATTTGAACCGTTATTTGAACGATATCGTCCAATGGTTTATTCGATGATTCGTAAATACTATCTAAAATTATGGGATACTGAAGATTTTTTACAAGAGGCTAGAGCTGTTTGTTTTAAAGCATTAAAAAATTACCAACCGAACAAAGGAATTACGTTTGGACAGTATTTTAAAACCAGTCTATCGAATTGTATTTTTAGTTTAATTCGCAAACAATCAGCGACTAAAAGGCTGTCTGATGCGAACTCGCATTCTTTGGAACGATATGAAGAAACTTATGGTGAATGTGAACGGCCTTCGTTTTATTGTGAGATATTGGCAGATGACAGAATTATCCTTCAAGAAAAATTGGATGATTTTGAATTGAAATTGTCAGAGTTAGAAAGAAGTACTTTTGTTTTACTTTATTATCAAATGAAAAAGCCAGAAGAAATTGCGCTTATTTTAGAGTGCGATATGAAAAAGGTATTAGGATCTATCTCAAGGTGTAAGAGTAAGCTTGGGTTATTTTTTAAAGAAAATCGATAATTAGGAAAGAAAGAAAAGAGGGTGGTTCCTTTTTTCTTTCTTTTAATGTAAAATGAGTGTATTCTTTAAAAATGTTAGTCGAAGTTAGCGTTAGTTAACTTTACATTAAGGAGAAAAAGTCATGGCACAAAGAAAAGTAGCATTGGCTTGTATCGTTTGTGGCTCACGAAATTATATTGTAGCTGCAAAACCGAGCAGAACCGAACGCTTAGAAGTAAATAAATTTTGTAAATATTGTAATAAACATACGTTACATCGTGAAACAAAATAGGGGGATAGTTATGAGAAAAATTAATGCATTTCTTAAAAGTGTTATCGTAGAAATTAAAGCAACAACTTGGCCAACAGGTAAGGAACTACGTCGTGATACAACAACTGTTGTTGTAACTGCAATTATGTTTGCGATTTTCTTCTGGATTGTTGATTCAGGTGCTTCTGCATTCTTAACCCTATTTTCATAGAAGAATAGCTATTTAACTGATGTTTTGATATAATGACACAAGTGAGAAAACTTCGTTGATGCGGAGTTTTTTTTGTTTGAGAAAAATGAAGCTGATAATTTAAGGAGAGATATATATAATGGAATCAATCGAAAAAAGTTGGTATGTCTTACATACTTACTCTGGTTACGAAAATAAAGTTAAAACAAATATTGAATCACGTGCACAATCAATGGGTATGGAAGATTTTATTTTCCGTGTAGTTGTTCCTGAAGAAGAAGAACGTGAAGTTAAAAATGGTAAAGAAAAAACAGATATGAAGAAAACATTCCCTGGATATGTTTTAGTTGAGATGGGTATGTCAGATGAATCATGGTATGTTGTTCGTAATACACCAGGCGTAACTGGGTTCGTTGGTTCTCATGGGGCCGGAAGTAAACCAGCACCACTATTACCTGAAGAAGTAGAATTGATTCTTCGTCGTTTGGGTATGAGTGCTCGTCATCAAGAATTGGACATTGAAATTGGTGAATCTGTCACAATTATTGAAGGTGCATTTGCTAACCTTATCGGTAAAGTAACGGAAATTGATAATGAAAAATTAAAACTTAAAGTTGATATTGATATGTTTGGTCGTGAAACAAGTACAGAATTGAACTTTGATCAAGTAGATAAATTATTAGGCTAGGGTGATAACTCACAAAAGTAGAAGGTGATTTAATGACTAAGGGACTTTTGAAGATAGGCTTGTTAGGTCTAGGAGCAGGCACAAGTTTTTTCATTGGGAATAAATTTAGACGATTAGGGCATGTTTCAATTGATGCCTCTGATCCAATTGTACCTAGCGACAAGATGACCCCAACACTATTTGTTCACGGTTATAGTGGTAATCGACTTTCTTTTGGCCCAATGATTGCCCGTTTTGAACGAGCAGGCTATGGTCGTAAAGATATGGTTATCATAGTTGATGATAATGGTAGTTTACATGTTGAAGGTCAATTAAGATCTGCGCAACCATTCATTCAAGTTTTATTTAAAAATAATATAGCTCCTGTTGAAAAACAAAGCTTATGGTTACATTATATTATGCAATTTTTATATGGCGCTTATGCCATTGAAAAGGTCGATTTTGTTGGGCATTCAATGGGTAGTGTCAGTATATTACGCTATATGACAGAATACAGAGATATGACTGATGTCCCAATGGTGGCACATGCCATTTCAATTGGTGCACCATACAATGATCATAATGTAGCACAAAATACGCCTATCATTGAAGATTTATTTTTAACTGATAAAGGTCCAGTGGAAACGACTTCACTCTACCAGTATTTTGAAAAGGCAATGCAGCATCTACCGGAGAATTTACAATTTTTAAATATTGCTGGCGATTTGAAAAATGGCAATGATGGCGCTGTTTCCATTAATAGTGTTTTATCACTTCGCTATTTAGTTGAAAATCAGCTTAATTATCAGGAACTTATTGTGAGCGGTCGAAGAGCAGCACACAGATTATTACATGAAAATAAACGAGTTGATGAATCAATTTACACATTTTTATGGAAAAAGCATAAATAAGATTGCGTGGAACCCATCTGGGTGTTATATTATATTAGTATGTTCTGCATACAGTGGGAGGAGAAATTTATATCTCCATTTACCACGCACGGATTTTACAAGGAGGTATGTCACGTGGCTAAAACAGTAGCAAACGTCGTTAAATTACAAATTCCAGCAGGGAAAGCAACTCCTGCTCCACCGGTTGGTCCTGCATTAGGACAAGCTGGTATTAATATCATGGGCTTTACAAAGGAATTCAATGCACGTACAGCTGACCAAGCTGGTATGTTAATTCCCGTTGTAATTAGTGTTTACGAAGATCGTTCATTCGATTTCGTTACAAAAACACCACCCGCAGCAGTTCTTTTAAAGAAAGCTGCAGGCGTTGAAAGTGGTTCTGGCGAACCTAACACTAAAAAAGTTGCAACAGTAACTAGTGCTCAAGTTCAACAAATCGCTGAAACTAAAATGCAAGATCTAAACGCTTCAGGTGTTGAATCTGCAATGCGCATGATCGAAGGAACTGCACGAAGCATGGGATTCGTTGTAGAAGGTTAATTCCTAACTACAAACACGCTTCTCGGTCGGATACTCTATGAAAATAGATGTATCAAGTGGGAGGTTTATCCGTTAGACCACATATTGCAAGGAGGAAAATTCAAGATGGCTAAAAAAGGTAAAAATTATCAAGACGCTTTAAAACAAGTTGAAGAAGGTAAAAACTATTCAATTACTGATGCAATCGCATTAGCTAAGAAAATGGACTTTGCTAAGTTTGACGCTACAATTGAACTTGCTTACAACTTAAACTTAGATACAAAACAAGCAGACCAACAATTACGTGGGGCTGTTGTACTTCCAAATGGTACTGGTAAAGACCAAACTGTTGTTGTATTCGCTAAAGGCGATAAAGCTAAAGCTGCACTTGCAGCCGGCGCTGACGTTGTTGGTGATGATGACTTGGTTGAACGTATTTCTGGTGGCTGGTTAGATTTTGATGTTGCTATTGCAACACCAGATATGATGGCCCAAGTTGGACGTTTAGGCCGTGTCTTAGGACCTAAAGGTTTAATGCCTAATCCTAAAACAGGTACTGTTACAATGGACGTTGAAAAAGCAGTTTCAGAATCTAAAGCCGGCAAGGTAACTTACCGTACTGATAGAGATGGAAATGTTCATGTTCCAATTGGTAAAGTATCATTTGATGATGCAGCATTAATTGGTAACTTTGATGTTATCAACGATGTTATTGTTAAAGCTCGCCCATCATCAGTTAAGGGTGGCTATATCAAACATTTATCTGTTGCTACAACATTTGGTCCAAGCTTAAACTTGGCTCAAAACTAATATTAGATAATTAAATTTCTTTAGTTGACCCATATATCTAACTGTGTTAAATTTATGGAAGTCAATTAATTTATGATTCTACCGAAGACTCAGGTGGCGCAAGCCTTAATTTACCTGCCGAGGAGTGAAGTATTACTCTCTCTGTGTCTTGGTGGACACGGAGTTTTTTTATTGTAAAAAAGCTCTGACACGACTACAGGAGGTGAATCAATTATGAGTAAAGAATTTATCGCACAAAAAGCATTAATTGTGGATGAAGTAACTGAAAAATTCAATAACGCTGCATCTGCAGTTGTTGTGGATTACCGTGGTTTAACGGTTGAACAAGTGACTGCATTACGTAAGGAATTACGCGAAGCAGGCGTTGAAATGAAAGTTATCAAAAACAAGATTTTAGTACGTGCTGCTGAAAAAGCAGGGTATGAAGGTATGGAAGAAGTATTTTCTGGACCTACTGCAGTCGCATTTTCTAGCGAAGATGTTGTTGCACCTGCACGTATTATGGCTAATTTTGCTAAGACTGCTGAAGCACTTAGCATTAAAGGTGGTGTCATTGAAGGTAAAGTTGCAACGTTAGAAGAAATTAACGCTCTTGCTACATTACCTAGTCGTGATGGCTTACTTTCAATGTTACTTTCAGTATTACAAGCACCTGTTCGCAACGTTGCTTATGCAATTAACGCTGTTGCAGAAAGTAAAGACGAAGAACCTGCTGCTTAATACTTAGCATCTATGATCGGTACCTAAAGGTACACACAAAATCGTACACATAAAATGGAGGATACACACATGTCATTAGATACAGAAAAAATCATTGCTGATTTAAAAGAAGCAAGCATTTTAGATTTAAACGACTTAGTTAAAGCAATCGAAGAAGAATTCGGTGTTTCAGCTGCTGCTCCTGTAGCTGCTGCTGGCGCTGGTGCTGGCGAAGCTGCTGCTGAAAAATCAGAATTTACTGTTGAATTAACAGAAGCTGGCGACCAAAAAGTTAAAGCTATCAAAGCCGTTCGCGAAATTACAGGTTTAGGCCTTAAAGACGCTAAAGGTTTAGTTGATAACATTCCATCAGTTATCAAAGAAGGTATTTCTAAAGACGAAGCTGAAGCAATGAAAGCTTCTTTAGAAGAAGTTGGCGCAGTAGTTACTCTCAAATAATAATATTTTTATTTTTGAATAATTTTAAGCACGATGATTTCCAATTTATTGGAAATCATCGTGCTATTTTTTTGCAAAATGTTTGGTTATGTTAATAAATCGTGGTAAGGTATTTAAATAAACATATATCTGAAAAAATATTGAATAAAATGGACAAAATGTAGAGGGGGTAAGCTATAAACGAACATAATTAGAAGCGTCTATTTAAAGGATAGCGATAACTATTCCAATATTAGCGTTTGAAATCTCTTTAAAATTAGAAATTCGTCGAATTATTAATTAATGTTAAACTTTTTCTATATACATCATTAGTTATTTATTAATGTCCACAGTTTGGCATGATCACCAGCGCTTATTTAAAATTAGTTAGTATGTAGATAAAAGAGTTAATTTAGAAATAGTAACTAGATCGAAGCAAATTATTTTTATGGTGATGTTAGTTATTTTATACCAAATTTTACATAGACTACATTAATTTTATTAACGATATAGACTTTATTGTGAAATGAAGGTTACGTAGAACAAAAGAAAAAATAGTATTATATATTCCGGGGGGAGTATAAGTAACAAAAAATAAATCGGGGGATTCAAAAAATGAAAAAAATAATTAGTACGTGTAATGAATTTATTAAAAAAAGATTAACAGCAATTAAGCTTTTATTTGTTTTATCAGTTTTAATTTTTGTTATTATCCAAGTTGGACAAATATTTAAGGATATAAATGGTGAACAAGTTCAGCAAAGTTTTGAATCACAGTCAGTAAAATCCATTATATTAATGTTGGTAATTGGATTTATTGCTGTCCTTCCGATGATGATTTATGATTTTGTCATGGTTAAATTTTTACCAGAAAAGTATTCTTGGCGATACATTCTTCAAAGCGGTTGGATAACGAATACAATGACTAACATAGCAGGATTTGGTGGCCTACTAGGTGCATCACTTAGAGCTAATTTTTATAGTAAAAATGCGTCTAAAAAACAGGTGCTATTTGCTATATCAAAAATAGCATTATTTTTAGTTGCGGGTCTATCACTATATTGTTGGGTTTCTTTATTCATGATTTTTGGATTAAATATTGGACCACAATTCGGACAGTATTGGGTCTGGTTGTTATTAGGTGGCCTATATTTTCCAATTGTTTTTATTATTACAAAGACAAGAGATTCAGAATTTTTTGCAGATTTAACATTAGGTCGTGAACTAACGTTAATACTTGGCTCTTCCTTAGAATGGGGATCTGCTGGTTTATTTTTCATTTATATCGGATTTATGATGAATGTTGATACATCTAATTTAGTTGCTGTCTTCCCGTTATTTATTATCGCATCAATTATCGGTGTTATTTCAATGATTCCGGGTGGGTTAGGTTCTTTTGATGTCTTTATGATTTTAGGGTTACAAACATTAGGTGTACAGGATAGCACAGCTGTTATCTGGTTATTGTTTTATCGATTATTTTATTATATATTCCCATTCTTAGTGGGGGTATTATTATTCGTTAAAGATTCAGGACATCGTCTTAATGAGTACTTAAATGGACTACCAGTTATCTTACTCAGTAGAGTAGCACATTTTATACTTGTGTTATTTTTCTATATGACAGGTATCATCTTATTACTTGCTTCAACGGTTCCAGAATTTACATTTACTAATCCAATTATTAATTACTTATATCCTTATACCTTTTATTTCATTCATCAAATGAGTAATATTATACTTGCATTCTTAATGATTGGGATTGGTCGAGGTATTGAATCTAAAGTTAAACGTGTCTATTGGCCAATGATTATCTTTGTTGTCGTGGGTATTGCTAATACATTGTGGCATGATTTCTCAGTAACAATACTTATTTTCTTAACTATCATTCTCATTTGTGCACTATTATCTAAACCAATATTTTATCGTGAAAGATTTGAATATTCATGGGGCCGTTTATTAATTGATGGAAGTATATTTGCTGGAACATTCATTTTATACACAATCGTAGGATTCTATAACATGCCAGAATTCCACTTTAAGGGTAAAGTTCCAGATGTATTCTTATTTCCTTCAGAAAAGATATGGCTATCAGGATTCCTAGGTTTACTTTCTGCAGTTGTGGTGTTATGGATTGCATTTACGTACTTATCTGGTAAGGATAAACGATTTGGTAAGCAAGATTTTCCAGCAGATCGTGTTAAAAATGTAATTGATACTTATGGTGGTAATGAAGTCAGTCATCTTTCATTTTTAAAGGATAAAAATGTTTATTTCTATCAAAATGATGGACAGGACGAAGTATTTTTCCTTTATCAAAAAAAATCGAATAAATTAGTGGTTATGGGTGAACCTGTTGGTAATCATGAGTTTATTCGTGAAGCAATTAATCAATTTATTGTTGACGCAGATATTGAAGGATTAGAATTAGTTTTTTATGAAGTTGATGCGAAGTTAACAATGATGTTACATGAAGTTGGATTTGATTTCATTAAAACGGGTGAAGAAGGTTTTGTTAGAGTAGCTGAATTTGAATTGGCTGGTAAAAAAAGACGTTCTGAACGTGCTTTAATGAATAAATTTGAACGAGAAAACTATACATTTGCAATGATCGAGCCCCCTTATTCAAAGGAAACTATTCAAGAATTGAAAAAAATATCTGATAGTTGGCTGAATGGACAAGCTGAAAAAGGATTTTCTTTAGGATTTTTCGATGAATATTATCTTAATCAAGCGCCTATTGCTATTATTAATGATTCTGAGGGACATAAGGTTGCCTTTGCGACAATGATGCCAACCGGAAATAATAGGGTCTTATCGATTGATTTGATGAGATATAGTAGAGAAGAAGCGCCATCTGGTATTATGGATAAAATCTTTATTAGCCTTTTTCAACAAGCAAAAGAAGGCGGCTATGAATTATTCGATATGGGTATGGCACCATTGTCGAATGTAGGTGAATCTAAATTTAGTTTTGCGGAAGAAAAAATAGCTCATTTAATTTATGAATATGGGTATCATTTTTATGGTTTCCAGGGACTAAAGAAGTATAAAAATAAATATGTAACTAAATGGCAGCCAAAATATATTTCATTTAGGAAACGTAGTTCGATTGCCTTTACGTTATTACAGATTTTAGCAGTTGTAAATCAAAAAAAATCAGTAGATAAAAAGGATAGAATGCCTAGCCCTATAATGAAGTTTTTAATAAAGAATATTAGATAATATAGTATATTAAAAGGGTAGAGATATATATTATTTGAGACACCAAGACATAATTCCGGTAAAATATCGGAATTATGTCTTTTAATTTGCAAGAAATACGTTTGTTATGAAGCAAAAGAAACTCTAAATGTAGTGAACAAATAGTTAATTTAACGTACTTTTAGTCTGGAAACTGCGTATGATGATTGCTTTCTTACTCGATTATTTAGATATAAAAATGCCTCACAATTACTAGACTTATGTCTAATAATTGTGAGGCATTTCATTAATTAGTATTATCTTTTTTTAAACATATTTTTGATAGAGATTAATAAAAATGGCATATAGAGTAACCATAAATTTAAACGTTGCCACAAACCACGATAAGGAATTTTAAATTGTGAATCTGGCATAATTCTTGGATAAACAAATAAAAATTGAATTCCTAGTGAAATAATAAAGGCAACTAATAAAAGGGTTGTAATTAGTTTTTTACCTTGCTTTTGATAGAGTTTTAATAAAAAAAACATACTAATCAAAAGAGCGGTGTCGCCAATGCCTGACGAATAATTGTGGATCATACCCGTAATGCTTTGTGTATTTGATGTGAGTGCACGATCGAAAATTCCTGTTAAAAGACAATCGGTCATACTAAAAATAATTAACATAGCGGTAAACCAGCTGGCTAATTTTTTTGACGTACCTTTAAAATATTCATAGAAAGCTGGTGCTGAAAGTAAGAAAAGAAGTCCATTTATAACTTCCCAAACTTTAAATGCCATATGAGTTGGAACGCCAACTTCCCCAAAATCACTAATTAAATTAGTGAATTGCAAATAACCAGGTACAAATGGTGCTAATGCTAAAGGCAAAATCCACTCACTTATAACGGCAAGTGCCATTAAATAAAAACCATATTTCTTTAAAAAATTCATTATAGATCCCCAATTCTAATTATTTATATGATAATTTTATTATAACTTATTTAAGTAATAGTTGTTTACGAAAAGGCTAATTAAAAATGACACTTCTTAATTATAATTAAGATAATACCAAGATATATCGATTTAGATAGCCTTATTTTAGATATAATGATAAAGTGTTAACTAGTTTATGAACAATATTTTTGATATAATGGAAGTTAAGAAATTACAACAAATTGAAAGTAGGGTGTTACCTTGGATTCTGGTCCGGAAAATTATTTAGTGAATGTAATTGTTATTATCGCAATATTACTTTTGTCTGTGTTATTTACACTGACTGAGTATGCGTTGGTTCGTGTCCGTATTAGTGCATTGAAAGATATGTATGGGAAAAAGCCGCTTAAAAATATTAAGCGGGCTATTCATATGACGGAGAACCTAACGGAGTATCTGTCAACGGCCCAAGTTGGAATCACTTCAACTAGTTTGATTTTAGGTTGGATTGGTGAAAAAACAATAGCAGATGCGATTATACAATCAAATATATTACCCGCGGCTATGGCAAATGCTATTGCATCGGTTGCTGCAATTCTTATTTTTACTGTTATTCATGCTGTTTTTACTGATTTAGTACCTAAAAATATTGCAATTGCAGATCCATTGCCAGTATTATTATTTATTGTCCGTCCTATTATGTTTTTCCATATTGTGTTATACCCATTAATTTGGATTTTAGATCGTTCAGCAAATTGGATTACGCATTTGTTAGGTTATGAAGTTGAAAATGAAGAAGATATTTATTCGCAAACTGAAATTCTCTCATTATCTCGATTATCCGCAAATGCTGGTGAACTTGATGAAGAAGATTTAACATTCATGCGACGAGCATTTGATATGAATGATAAAGTGGCAGAAGATATCATGATTGACCGAACATCGATGGTTGCAGTAGACGTAGACGATTCAATTAGAAACGTTGTTAATTTATATTGGAGAACTAGATATTCAAGGTTCCCAGTTATTGCTAACAATGATAAAGATAAAGTTATCGGGTACGTTTATAGTTATGATTTATTGCGACAGGAAAAAATTGATAAGACAAATTTGATTTCAACAATTATGCGTGATATTCCGGCCGTTCAAGAAAATGCTGAAGTTCATAGTATTATGGATGTTATGGTATCTAAGAGAACACCAATCGTTATCGTCGTTAATGAGTATGGTGGGACTTCAGGGATTGTTACAGATAAAGATATCTATGAAGAATTATTTGGTGTTGTTAGAGAAGAATTTGATGATACGAATGACGATAATATAGTAGATATGGGAAACAATAAATTTAAAGTTTCAGGTAAAGTGACATTATATGATTTTGAAAGATATTTTGATACAACGCTTAAAGAAACGGAAGAAAGTGAAGCGGTGACGCTTACTGGATTTGTGCTTAATAATGACTCAAAATTTCGAGCTAATGATGAAATGAAAATTGCTAATTTTAATATTAAGGCATTGGACTATGAAAATGCTTATATTTCAGAATTTGAAGTAACTGTTTTACCAACAGATAAAAGAGTGATTAACAAAGTGAACGCTTAAAAAAATAGTATTTAGGGTTAGTTTTTAATTAGCTCTAAATGCTATTTTTTTTACTACATTACTGGTAAGGATTATAGCTTGCCAATTGGTAAAAGTAGTAACCATATTAATTTGAATCAAACGACTATTTCGAATTATTTAAAATGGTCACAATATCTGGTAGGAGGAGACAATTATGAAAAATAAAAGGAATATCAGCGCCATCTTATTTGGATTTGTTCCAATGATTATGGGAGTAGTTTTGTATCACAAATTACCCAATAAAATTCCGATTCACTGGAATATAGGTGGTAATATTGATCAGTATGGTGATAAAAATCTAGTTATTATTGGGTTCCCATTATTGATGATTTTAATCAATGTGGTGATAATGGTAATAGATAACACTAATCGTCAAAATAAGAAACTAGATACAGCTTTAATTTGGATTACGCCAATCTTATCAATACTTTTAGCAACAATGATATTTGCTACCGCGTTGGGACATCAGGTTAATATTATTAGCAGTGTTGCACTGATAGTGGGAACATTGCTGATCATCTTAGGAAACTATGCGCCTAAAACGGTTCCTAATAAATATACCAACTTTAGGATGAAGAAAATAACGCAGGATTCTAGTCATCGTGAGAAATTAAATCGTTTATCAGGTGTATGGATGGTCATTATAGGAATATTGATACTTTGTGCGGGAATAGTGGGAATGTTACTGTAATTGTAAAGTTAAAACTGTTAAATAAAAAATCCTTACTATCAGTTTTTAGGCTGATAGTAAGGATTTTTTTCTAACGTTTAGGACGACGTTTCATTTGGCCGCTTTCACCAATTTCATAATCTGAATCATCCATTGATTCCACACTACCAAGTAAGTAGCCATTACCAACTTGAGAGAAGAAATCATGATTAGATGTTGATGTTGAAATTCCGTTCATGACAACAGGATTAACATCAGAAGCTGTATCAGGGAACAAAGGATCTTGGCCTAAATTCATTAGAGCTTTGTTGGCATTGTAACGTAAGAAGGTTAAAACTTCTTCAGTCCAACCAACTTCATCATAAAGTTCATGGGTATATTTTTCTTCGTTTTCATATAATTCAAACAGAAGGTCATACATCCAGGTCTTCATTTTACCTTGTTCTTCTTCAGAAAGTTCGTTGAATCCTAATTGGAATTTATAGCCAATGAAGGTACCATGAACAGATTCATCACGTAAAATTAATTTAATAATTTCAGCAACGTTTGCCAGTTTGTTATGGCCTAAATAGTAAAGTGGCGTATAGAAACCAGAGTAGAATAAGAACGTTTCAAGAAAAACAGAAGCAACTTTTTTCTCCAATGGTGACCCGTTTTGGTAAATACCATTAATACGTTGTGCTTTTTTTTGTAAAAATTCGTTTTTGTCTGTCCATTCGAAAATTTCAGTAATCTCTGAAGCTGTATTCAACGTTGAAAAAATTGATGAATAACTTTTAGCATGAACCGATTCCATAAATTGAATATTATTTAAAACAGCTTCTTCGTGGGCAGTCCGTGTATCATGACGCAACGCTTCCATCCCATCTTGTGATTGCACCGTATCCAACAATGTTAGCCCACCAAAATCATGACCAACTAATGTTTTTTCTGCAGGACTCAGTGTACGCCAATCATCTAAATCATTTGAAAGGGGGATACGTGTATCTAACCAAAATTGTTCTGTTAGTTTTTCCCAAGTTGCTTTATCAACTTGATCTTCAACTTCGTTCCAATTAATTGCTTTGTAACTATCATTATTCATTTAACTTTCCTCCGTTACAGTTTAGATAACACAACTCTCACAAGCGTTTGCGCCAACTTCTTCTTGATCATCAGTAAAGGTTCTGATGTAGTAAATTGACTTAATACCTTTATTATACGCATAATTACGCAAAATGTTTAAGTCACGTGTTGTCATTTTATCTGTCCGACCATTTTTCCATTCGTAGAGGCCTTCAGGAATCGTTGAACGCATGAATAAAGTTAAACTAAGTGATTGATCGATATGTTCCTGTGCAGCAGCGTAAACGTCAATAACTTTACGCATATCCATGTCGTATGCAGAAGTATAGTATGGAATCGTGTCATTTGAAAGGTAAGGAGCTGGATAGTAAATCTTTCCAATTTTCTTTTCTTGACGCTCTTCGATTCGGTTAATAATTGGGTGAAGACTGGCAGTAGTATCGTTAATATATGAAATAGAGCCATTAGGTGCAACAGCCAATCTATTTTGATGATAAAGACCGTCAGTTTGAATATTAGCTTTCAAAGTCGCCCAATCTTCTTGATTAGGGATGTCGATGCCATCAAATAAGGCAGCAACTTTATCAGAAGTAGGGCCCCAATCTTCGTTAAGATACTTATCAAAGTAGGTACCAGTTGCATAAGTACTTTTTTCAAAGTTATGGAATGTTTCATTTTTTTCTTTAGCGATAGCATTTGATGATTTTAATGAGTAATAGTTAAGCATCATAAAATAAACACTAGTGAAATCGATTGAGTCTTCTGAACCATAATGCATATGGTTTTTAGCGAAGTAGGCATGTAAGCCCATTGCACCTAAACCGATGGTATGCGCTAAGTTATTTCCATGTTGAATAGGAGGCACAACATCAATATCTGAACTATCAGTTACAAAAGTTAAAGCGCGAACCATTGAATCAACTGAACGGCCAAAATCTGGAGAAGCCATCATATTAACAATGTTAGTTGAGCCTAAGTTACATGAAATATCAGTCCCCATAACATCGTAGCCTTGTGCATTATTCACAGTTGATGGTGTCTGAACCTGCATGATTTCTGAACAAAGATTACTCATAATGATTTTACCATCAATTGGGTTTGCGCGATTTGCTGTATCAACATTGACAATATAAGGATAGCCTGACTCTTGTTGCAGCTTAGAAATTTCAGTTTCTAATTCGCGGGCAAGAATCGTTTTTTTACTAATATTTTTATTGGCAACCATATTGTCATATTCTTTTGTGATATCAACATAGGAATAAGGGACTCCATATTCTCTTTCAACACCGTAGGGATCGAAAAGATACATCGTTGCATTATCTTTAATGAGTTCGTAAAATTTATCAGGTACAGTGATGCCTAGTGATAAAGTTTTAACACGGATTTTTTCATCAGCATTTTCTTTTTTAGCTGACAGGAAAGCAACAATATCTGGATGGAAGACGTCTAAATAGACAACTCCAGCACCTTGACGCTGTCCTAGTTGGTTAGAATATGAAAAACTATCTTCTAATAATTTCATAACGGGTAGAACACCAGAAGCAGCGCCCTCAATCCCTTTAATTGGTGCACCTGCGCCACGTAAATTACTGAGCGTAATACCAACACCACCACCAATTCGAGATAATTGAAGTGCTGAGTTAATGCCACGTCCAATACCATTCATATCATCAGTAATTTGAATTAGGAAGCAAGAAACTAATTCTCCACGACGTTTACGACCGGCATTTAAGAAACTAGGTGTAGCAGGTTGGTAACGTTGATGAATCATTTCGTCAGCTAAATTCATAGCTAGTTCTGTATTACCATCAGCAAAGTAAAGAACGTTCATTGCAACACGATCAATATAATTTTCAAGGTAATAGGCATTATTATCAGTTTTAAGTGCGTATTGAGCATAAAATTTGTAGGCAGCCATAAATGTACCGAAATGGAATTTTTGAGCTGCTAAATAAGCGTAGAGCTCCTCTATAAATGAGAAGTCATATTTATTATAAAAATCAGTTTCAATATAGTTGTTGTCAATTAAATAATCAAAACGTGCTTTTAATGAATCAAATTGCATTGTATTTTCAGCAACATTTTCTTTCAAAAAGGCGGTTAAGGCTTCTTGATCTTTTTGAAGTGGGATTTGACCGTCTACGGGAATATTAATTTCATTATTTAAATCATAATAAGTGACTTTATCACTATTTAACGTTTTTAATGTCAATTTCATCAACTACTTTCTTCATATTGATT
The DNA here is from genome assembly GCF_056782055.1 of Dellaglioa sp. CoH-57-MRSF-16. The sequence continues at coordinate 50,628 of NZ_JBXAXZ010000007.1, forward strand.
ACATCTTCTTCAGTGCCATTGAATTCAAATTCATATAATAATGGGACGTGATAGTCGGTTGCGATATCTTTGGCTGTAAAAATAAAAAGTTGGGCGAAGTTGCGGTTCCCACCGCCAACAACACCCAGTATATTTTCTCTATTTGATTGATATTCAATAAAGTCGTTGACCGATTCAGTGAGCCCAATTTCATAAGTTGGAACAATTAAAATATAGGGTTCATTTAATTCAATAAGCGGGTTTGTTGGATCGATTTCAAATGAAGGATAGCCAATTTTATTGATGAAGCGTCGTGTTTGTCCAGTAATGCTAAAGAAAACAATTTTCATTAGACTGCCAACTTTTTAAGCATATCAGGACGAAATCCTGCGATTGTATCGAATCCAGTAGCTTCTATAACAGGAACAGCTTGGAAACCTTGGCCTTTCAAGTAATCGATTGCGTTATCGTCTTCGGAAATGTTACGTTCATCAAAGTCGACGTTGTTTTCTTCTAAAAAACGTTTTGTCATTTTGCATTGGATGCAGTTGTTTTTTGTAAATACAGTAACTTTTTTCATTATATAAATTCCCCTTTGTTGTTTTGTTTAATAAGATAAGTATACAACACATAATCCAAAAATCAATTGAAAAAAACACTACATTTAGTGTGATTTTAAGTTGCATCACACAAGATGTAGTGTTCAAGGTCTTGGATTGTTTATATTAAATTTTGATTGCGAAAATTCGATTTTCTCCGTATTATAGAAACTATTGAGAAAGTAGGTAAAAATATGACGAATTATTATTTTTCGAAAAATCCAGATGTTATTCATGATGAAAAAGAATGGACATTTAAACTGTTGAACAACGAGTTTAAGTTTACCACAGATAATGGTGTATTTTCAAAAAAAACAGTCGATTTTGGTTCAAGAGTTTTATTAAATGCAGTTGAGCAACAAAAAATAATTCCGGGAAATATTTTAGATGTTGGATGTGGATACGGTCCAATAGGACTTGCTATAGCCAAGAATCAACCAGAACGAAAAATAGACATGACAGATGTAAACGAATTAGCATTAGAATTAGCAAAGAAGAACGCGGTAATCAATAAAATTAATAATATAGAAGTTTTTGAATCTGCCGCATACAGTCATGTAAAAAAGACAGATTATGCTGCAATTCTTACAAACCCGCCTATTAGAGCAGGCAAAGAGGTCGTTCATGAAATTTTAAGTGGCGCATTCGACCATTTAAAAGTTGGCGGACAATTGTTTGCTGTATTACAAAAGAAACAAGGGGCAAGTTCGGCTCAAAAGAGAATGACTGAAGTTTTTGGTAATTGTGACATTATTTTAAAAGATAAAGGTTACTATATTTTAATGAGTGTGAAGTAAATGGTAGAAAAATTAACTGAAGAACAAAAAGAATTTTTTATGCGCGAAGCTTTATATGAAGCAAGAAATGCAAAAATTATTGGTGAAGTACCAATTGGCTGTGTTGTTGTACAAAATGGTGAGATTATTGGACGAGGCCATAATATTCGTGAACACGTGCAAGATGCAACCCTTCACGCTGAAATTTTAGCCATCCAAGAAGCCTGTGCTACGATTCATAGCTGGCGTCTTGTAGATGCGCAATTATTCGTAACACTAGAACCATGCCCAATGTGTAGTGGTGCGATTATCAATTCAAGAATCCCCGAAGTTTACTTTGGTGCATTTGATCCTAAAGCAGGAACTGCAGGCAGCATTGGGAACTTATTAACGGATGAACGATTTAATCATCAAGCAAAAGTAGAATCTGGATTATTATTAGATGAAGCCAAAGACCTACTCCAATCATTCTTTAGAGAAGTTCGTCGTAAAAGAAAAGAAAAAAAGCAATCATAAAGGTAGCTTTTTGTTGGAATTTAATGTATTATAATAATTGCCGCAAGGCCTTAAGGCAATAGTGTGCTTACGAATTGTGTCAGATCCGGAAGGAAGCAGCACTAAGTTTGATTCACTTTGTGCCTTAAGTAATTATGATTATTTAAGACTCTTAGTCAGAAATGGCTGAGAGATTTTTTTATTTAAAAAGCTATTTATAGATTTTGAAAGGAGAGATTGTGATGAGTTACCAAGCTTTATACCGTGTCTGGCGTCCACAAAAATTTAGTGATTTAGTTGGACAAAACATGATTACGCAGACGTTGAAAAATGCAATTATGACACAACAAACAAGTCATGCATACATTTTTAATGGTCCACGTGGAACAGGTAAAACGTCCGCAGCTAAAATTTTTGCTAAGGCAGTTAATTGTCACTTCCAGGAAAATGGCGAACCATGTAACAAATGTGAGACATGTATCGCTATTACGAATGGTCAATTAAACGATGTTATCGAAATTGATGCCGCTTCTAATAATGGGGTTGAAGAAATTCGTGATATCCGTGACAAAGTAAAGTATGCACCCACACAAGCTGATTTTAAAATCTATATTATTGATGAAGTTCATATGCTATCTACGGGTGCTTTTAATGCACTCTTGAAGACGCTTGAAGAACCACCTGAAAATGTTATTTTTATTCTTGCTACAACGGAACCACATAAGATTCCAGCAACCATTATTTCTAGAACTCAGAAATTTGATTTCAAGCGTATTACGCCAGCTGACAGTTATGAACGAATGGTTTATATTTTGTCTGAAAAAGGAATTGAATATGAAGAACCAGCGCTTAAAGTTATCGCTAAAGCAGCTGAAGGTGGAATGCGGGATGCTTTGAGTATTTTAGATCAGGTCATTTCATTCGGTGATAACAAGGTGACTTTGGATAATGCTTTGTTAGTAACCGGTAGTGTAACACAGGATAAAATACAGAATTACGTCACGGAAGTTAGTCAAAAAGCGACTACTGAGGCATTAGAAACGATACAAGCAATTATAGACGAAGGTAAAGATTCAACTAGATTAATCGAAGATTTAATTGCCTATAGTCGTGATTTACTATTATATCAGCAAGCACCAGCACTTATTAATCAACTAGAATTAGGGATGGTTAATGATGATTTTAAAAACTTATCACAGACTATTTCTGCTGATTTCTTATACCAAATGATAAATGTTTTAAATGAAATTCAACAACAAATGCGATTTACAACACATCCAGATGTTTATTTAGAAGTATTAACAATTCGATTATCACAATTTAATACCTCTGATACGATTGCGGAGACGACTCAATCAGAATTAAGTTCAGATGCATCTAAACAAATTAATAATTTAACTAAAACAGTTGAAGACTTGAAAAAGCAAATAATTGATTTAAGTCAGAATGATAATCAACCGCAAGTGGCAGTAATAGCTAAGCCTAAAAAAGTTGCCTCTACTCAAAAAAAAGCAACATTAAATTTATCTCAAATTTATCCTATTTTAGATCACGCAACAAAAGAAAGTTTGGTACAATTAAAACAGGTTTGGCCAGAGTTGTTGCATCAACTTTCAGTTACACAACGTGCGATTATGCAAGCTAGTGAACCGGTTGCGGCTAGTCCTGACAGTGTACTTGTTAGTTTTAATTACGAATTCTTGTCTGTCAAAGCTTCAAGTGATACAGAGTTACTCGATGCTTTAGGTAATGGGTTAGATCGATTATTACATCATGTCCCTAAGGTGGTCTGTATTACAGCAGAGCAATGGCCAGAAGTCCGAAAATCTTACATTAAACAAAATGAGCACGAGGGAACTGAAACAATTATTGAGCCAGAACCTGAAGTAGTAGAACCAATTGTTTCAAAAGCTGAAGAAATTTTTGGAACAGAAAATATAGAAATTAAACAGGATTAGAAAGGAAGTAATTAATAATGATGCGTGGAAATGGTAATATGCAAGGTATGATGAAACAAATGCAAAAATTACAAAAAGATATGACAAAAGACCAAGAGGCTTTGAATGCAACTGAATTTGTTGGCGAAGCTTCAAATGATTTAGTTAAGGTAACCTTTACAGGGGACAAAAAAATGACTGATATCATGATTAAAGAAGAAGCAGTCGATCCTGATGATGTTGATATGTTACAAGATTTAATTATTATGGCTGTTAATGATGCTATGACAAAAATTGAAAAAACAACAACTGATAAATTGGGTAAATATTCTCAAGGGATGCCTGGACTATAAACTTAAAATTAAAGAAGGCTAAAGAAAATGCAATATCCTGAACCTATCGCAAAATTGATTGAAAGTTATATGAAATTACCAGGTATTGGTGGTAAAACTGCTACAAGATTAGCTTTTTTTACAATTGATATGGATGAAGATGATGTCACCGATTTTGCTAAATCACTAATATCTGCCAAACGAGACCTACATTATTGTAGTATCTGTGGCAATATTACTGAAGAAGATCCTTGTCAGATTTGTTCTGATTCATCACGTGATCAAACCAAAGTTATTGTTGTAGAAGAACCTAAAGATGTGATGTCTTTAGAAAAAATGAAAGAGTATCACGGCTTGTATCACGTGCTTCATGGTGTATTATCACCAATTGAAGGTAAAGGGCCGGAAGATATTAATATCACAAGTTTATTAACACGTCTTCAATCGCATCCCGATATGCAGGAAGTTATTATTGCGACAAATGCAACGCCAGAAGGTGAAGCAACGTCAATGTATTTATCGAGATTGATTAAACCGGCTGGAATTAAAGTGACAAGATTAGCCCATGGACTATCTGTAGGTAGCGATATTGAGTACGCAGATGAAATGACGTTGTTTAAAGCGATTGAAGGACGTACTGAAATATAGAAATGAGCTGACGGTGTAATGTTTAATAAAAAAACAAAACTTAAATTACGTAAAGAGTATGACGCTAAGTTGCTAGAGTCAATTGATCTCGCTAAAATAGCATGGGATCAAGCCAAACAAACTGAAGAGGCCATTTACGAAGTTGATGAAGAATTAATTAATGAAACACAGATGGCAAGAAAAAGATATTTCTTTCTCTATAATGAAGCGCGTGTTCGTTCAGTTAAAGGGCATATGCAGGCTTCAGTAATCACACATTAAATTAGAAAGAACGTTGAGACAATTCGCCTAACTTGTCTTGGCGTTTTTTTGTGAAATGCTGATTAGATTTATTAAATAAGAGATAGTATACTAATAGTAGGTTTATCTTATGGACAGGTTTTTAAGATTCAAGTACAATAATAATAAGTATTGGGGTCGTTAATGTGACTGGAAAATTTATAACGATTGAAGGACCAGATGGGTCCGGCAAAACGAGTGCCTTAAAAGGTATTATAAAAAAGATACAAAATAACTTGGTAAAAGAATTAGTTATAACACGTGAACCAGGTGGAAGTCCGATATCTGAAGCCATTCGTGAAGTTGTCTTAAATCAAGATTATCCAGAGATGGATAAACGAACTGAAGCATTATTGTTTGCAGCATCAAGACGTCAGCATATCGCAGAAATAATTTTCCCAGCACTTAAGGAAGATAAAATTGTAATATGTGATCGTTATGTTGATAGTTCAATTGCTTACCAAGGTGCTGGTAGAGATATCGGAACGCAAGCGGTTGCTGATATGAACCTATTTGCAACAAATGGAACAGAACCTGATTTAACTTTATACTTTGACGTACCATCAGAAATTGGATTAAAACGAATTTTTGAGCATCGTCAAAATGAAATAAATCGTTTAGATGATGAAAAGTTAGAGTTCCATCAAAAAGTACGCAAAGCATACCAACAATTAGCAGTGAAAAATCCAGAACGTATTATAACCATTAATGCGGCGCAACCTTTGGAAAAAGTAATTGACGATTGTATTGACGTTCTGAAGAAAAAATTACCCGAGTCTTTTAAATAAATGAAATGAGGGAATTCAAATGAAATTAATTACAGCGATTGTTCAAGATAAAGATAGTAACCGATTAAGCAATATATTTATAGATTCAAATGTCCGTGCAACAAAACTATCAACAACTGGTGGTTTTTTAAAGTCTGGTAATACAACCTTTTTAATTGGTATTGAAGATGAACGTGTTGATGAGGTATTACAAATCATTAAAGAGACATCATCAACGCGTGAACAATTTATGGCCCCCCCTGTTAACTTAGATGTTTCAATGGATGCACAAGTACCATTTCCATTAGAAGTTCAGGTTGGTGGTGCAACAGTATTTGTCTTACCAGTAGAAGAGTTTCATCAATTTTAGGAGTAAATAGTAATGACAGAATTAGCTGATGAAACCAGTAATATTAAAATTCAAGAATTACAGCCAAAATTAATTGAACATTTTGAAAAATTGATAATAACAAATAAGTTAGCCCATGCTTATCTATTTTCCGGACCAGAAGGTATTGGTAAGGTTGAACTAGCACAATGGATTGCAATGCGACTCTTTTGTACTGCTGACGAGGATCAAAAGCCTTGCGGTGTATGTGGTGAATGTCAACGAATTCTATCAGGTAATCACCCTGATATCGTGAGTGTTAAGCCTGAAGGCCAGTCAATTAAAGTTGATCAAATTCGATTTTTGAAATCAGAATTTTCAAAAAGTGGTGTTGAAGGTAGCCAAAAGATTTTTATAATTGAAAAAGCTGAGAGTATGACAGCTAGTGCTGCGAACAGTTTACTTAAATTTTTAGAAGAGCCTGTTGGAAATGTGAAAGCTTTCTTATTAACAGAAAATAAAAATCAAATTTTGCCAACTATTCAATCACGGTGCCAACTGGTTAATTTTGTCGCACTCTCTCAAGAAAAATTGATTCAAAATTTATTAAATCAAGGTATCTTGAAAGATCAGGCTCAGTTACTTGTTCATGTAACTGAGAGTACAAGCCATGCTGTAGCATTAGCACAAGATGAGAATTTTACTGAAATGACAAATCAAGTTTGGAATTGGTTCAGTAAATTATTGAAAAATGATGCTGAAAGTTTCATTTTGGTACAAACAAAACTAGTGCCACTCGCAAAAGAAAAACAACAACAGGCATTGATGGTTGATTTAATGGTACTGTTAGCGCGTGATTGTTTACTTGTCCGTTATAATCGTAAGGAACAAGTGAGTTTTTCTAATCGTTTAACTGAAATTGATAAAATAACTCAAATGATTAGTGATAAAAAGTTAGTTGCTATATTAGATGGTTGTTTACAAATTAAAACGATGCTCCAAATAAATATGACATTTCAAAGTGCAATTGAAGTAACAACGTTAAAATTAATAGATTTATAAAATATGAAATGAAGGTGATTTTGTGGATAAGCGTCAACTATATGATAATTTTATAGCTATCGAGGAAGAAATGAAAAAAATGTTATCGAGTTTTGAAACAATAAAATCTGATATGACTGGTGTTCTTGAAAATAACGCTGAATTGGAGATTGAAAACCAACATTTGAGAGAACGATTAAGTGAAATAGAACGACAAACGTCTAAGAATTTTAATGAATCTTCCGATGCAAATCTGTCAAAATCACGTCAAAACTTAGAAAAATTATATGATCAAGGTTTTCATATTTGTAATATTGAAGGGATGTACGGATCACGTCGAGTCGATGATGAACCTTGTGCTTTCTGTTTAGATTTAATTTATGGGGAGCGCGAAGTATGAGTGAAATAGCAGCACAAAGCAGTTTTCAAGGTAAAGGGACAACTGGGTCATTATATTTAGTACCGACACCAATTGGTAATTTATCTGATATGACGTTTAGAGCGATTGATATTTTAAAAGAGGTTGACTATATAGCAGCCGAAGATACACGAAACACACAAAAATTATTAAATCATTTTGAAATTGAAACAAGTCAATTGAGTTTTCATGAACATAATACGCAAGAACGTATTCCGCAATTTGTTGATAAAATATTGGCTGGTCAATCAATCGCACAAGTAAGTGATGCAGGAATGCCATCAATTAGTGATCCTGGGCATGATCTTGTTAAAGCATGTATTGAAGCTAAGATTCCAGTTGTGCCACTTCCTGGGGCAAATGCCGGGATCACTGCATTAATAGCTTCTGGATTAGCGCCACAACCGTTCTTATTCTATGGTTTTTTATCGCGAAAACCTAAGAGTCAAAAAGAAGAATTAGCTGAGTTGAAAAATCAAACAATGACGCTTATTTTTTATGAAGCACCACATCGCTTGAAAAAAACATTAACACAAATAGCTGCTAGCCTTGGTGGTCAGCGTAAAGTTGTACTATGCCGAGAATTAACTAAACGTTATGAAGAATTCTTGCGTGGAACACTGGATGATGCTATCAAATGGGCTGGCACTGAGCAAGTCCGTGGAGAATTTTGTGTAATTGTTGAGGGAAATGATTCGCCAGAAGCAACGGAAGTTGATCATCTGGCTAATATGTCAATTGAAGAACAAGTTGATTATTTGATTGAAACAGGTATGAAAACTAATGATGCGATAAAAGAGATTGCTAAGAAACAAGAGATGAAAAAACAAGAAGTTTATAATCTGTATCATCAGATTTAAGGAGTGAACATATTGGCAGATAATAAATTTAGTGAGCTACATCGTGCGGTTTACTATGAAGGCGATAAAAGTGGGCGTGTGACAGTAGCAATGCTAATTAACATGATTATTTTGGTTTCAACAGACCAAAGTGATAGCTTAGGAATTACTGAAAAAGATTTAACAAATTTGGGCTTTGGTTGGGTTATTACACAATATCTTATTGATATTTCGAGAATACCACATATTGATGAGAATTTAACATTAACTACTGAGGCTGTTTCGTACAATCGTTTCTTCTGTTACCGAGATTTCTGGGTTCATGATGAAGCAGGTAATGAGTGTGCACATATTCATGCTGTATTTGTTTTAATGGATCATAAAACACGTAAAATGACTCGTGTATTGCCAGAAGTTATTGAACCTTTTGGTGCTGAATATACACGAAGAATTGAGCGTTTGGAGAAACCAGTTGGTATCATGAAAGAAGATACAATAGCTGCTAAAAAATCATATGACGTTCGATTCTTTGATATTGATCCAAATCAACATGTAAACAATTCAAAATATTTTGATTGGTTATTAGATTCATTGTCAGAAGACTTTTTAATGTCACATGATTTGAAACATATGAATATTAAATATGAAAAAGAAATTCACTATGGTCATAAGATAGATAGTATCGTTGTTATTGATAACTTAACGACACATCACCAGATTAAAATTGGTGATGATGTTTATTGTGAAGCTGACTGTGAGTGGACGAAACGTTAGAATAAAAAATGCTCTGAGTAACTGGAAGTCTATCCAGTTACTCAGAGCATTTTTTATATTTTTATGATAAAGCATCTGCGACATAAATCGAGAGTTCTTCTTTTTCAAGACCAGCACTTAATCCAACCAATAGTTTGATTCTTGCTTTTTGACCATTTAAGCCACGACAGAAGATGCCGCCCATTTTTTTCAATTGAACGCCACCACCTTCATAGTCGTAAACATCTTGTGCCACGCCATTAAAGCAACGTGAAACAATTACAACTGGAATATCGCGATCAATTAATTTTTGAAGATTAGCTAAAACTTGTGGGGGAAGATTTCCTGCACCAAGAGCTTCAATGACAATACCGTTCGTTTGGTCATTATTAAGAAAACCAAGTAAATCAGCATCCATTCCAGCATAAGCCTTAATTAAATAAACATGATCAACAACTTTGTCGATTGCTAAGCAAGTCTGGCTTAGCAATTCGGCAAAAAAGGTCACGTTATCTTTAGCGATACTACCAATTGGGCCAAACGTTGGTGTTCTAAAAGTTGCGACATTTGTTGTATGTGTTTTTGTTACATAGCGTGCTGTATGAATTTCATCATTCATAACAACTAAGACACCTTTATCAACTGCATCATCACTTGCTGCAGTTAAGATGGCTGTTTGAAAATTGTGTAAGCCATCTGAGCCTATTTCATTTGCGGAACGCATAGCACCTGTTAAAACGACAGGTAGATGGTTCGGTAATGTAAGATCTAAAAAATAAGCAGTTTCTTCTAATGTATCCGTACCGTGAGTAATAACAATACCATCAATCGCTTCCGCGGATGCACGCATAATTCTTTTTTGAATAATTAGCATCTCTATGGGGCCAATATGTGGGGATGGTAAGTTAAAAATATTTTCAGTGATTAAATCGAAACGATCACCAAATGGATTTTCAACTTGGTTTAAAGGGTTTTCTGCACCAGGTGCAACTGCGCCTGTTTCTTGATTTTCAGACATGGCGATTGTACCACCAGTGTGTAAAATTAATATTTTTTTCATATTTTCCTCCTTGCTGACACTTAGATTATACATATTATATTGTACTTTGACTATGAATTTGTTACTGTATATGAACAGATAAGGTGGTTATGAGAATGAAAGAAAAACAATTAAGTAAGAATGAGTATTTATTTATTAGCTCAATGTTATTCGGTTTATTTTTTGGCGCGGGAAATTTAATTTTTCCAGTCTTTGTAGGTCAACAATCCGGACAAAACCTGTGGATAGGTAATTTAGGCTTTCTAATTGCTGGTGTTGGGTTACCTTTTTTAGGTGTAATTGCTATTGGATTGTCTAAAAGTAGGGGAGTTTTCGATTTAGCCTCTAAGGTTAATCGAACGTATGGCATAATTTTCACAATGTTGCTCTACCTAACTATTGGACCGCTATTTGCAGGTCCAAGATCAGCAACTATTCCGTTTGAAATTGGAATTGCACCACATATTAAAGCCAGCCAACATTCAGTATGGCTATTATTATTTTCAATTTTATTCTTCACAATAGTTTGGCTTTTGGCAGTTAAACCAACCAAGATATTAGTCTATGTTGGTAAGTATTTAAATCCCATATTTTTATGTGCGTTGGCTATTTTATTGTTATTTGTATTTATTAAGCCAATGGGTAATTTTTCAGATTTCCCCGCAACAAGTTCTTACAAGAATGGTGCTTTTATGTCTGCTTTTGGGCAAGGATATTACACTATGGATGCACTCGCTGGTTTGGCTTTTGGTATTATCATTGTGGATACAATTAAAGATTTAGGTATTACGAATCCTAAATCAATTACTAAAGGGATTATCTATTCTGGTAGTATCAGTGTTATTTTGATGGGAATCATCTATACATGCTTGGCCTATCTTGGGGCAACGAGTCTGGGTGTATTTCCACATTCTGGTAATGGTGGTGCTATTTTAGCTCAAGTTGCTCAACGTTATTTTGGACAATTCGGAAGTTTCTTTCTTGCTGCAATTATTGTTGTTGCTTGTATTAAAACGGCAATTGGCGTGACTAGCGCATGTGCTAAAACATGTGTTGAAATTATTGGTCATGGTAGCTATAAATTGTATTTAACACTTGGTTGTGTGATTAGTTGTTTAATTGCCAACGTTGGGTTAGATCAATTAATTACATTATCAACACCAGTTTTGATGTTGCTTTACCCACTTGCTATTGTATTGATGATTGCTGCCTGTTTAGAACCTACTTTAAATAAGTATGACTTAAAAGTCAGCATTATCTACAAATGGTTAACCGTTTTAACGCTTTTTAGTGCCATTTTTGATGGACTAAACGCGATGCCAATTTCAATTAAAAATTTAGCTTTTGCTAAAAATATGTTAGCATTTGCAAATCATTATTTACCACTGTTTAATATTGGCTTAAGTTGGATAGTTCCTGCTGCGTTAGGATTACTTATGGGACTAATTTTTATGATTCGTGAAAAGAAAATAAATTAAAAAGAAACATGAAGTGAACCCCAAAAGTTGGAGTAAATATTAAGCGATCATCTGGTCGGTATGTTTTCGATATTCAATCGGAGACA
>NZ_JBXAXZ010000008.1:0-31103 GCF_056782055.1 Dellaglioa sp. CoH-57-MRSF-16
ACTTTTTTCTTTATTTCAACTGTGAACATAGTAAAACCCCCTGAGTTAGATTTCTCCAACTCAGGGGGTTCACTTCATTCCCCTACTTAATCACTTTTTTAAATATTCTAATTAATTACATCTTTTATCGCCCAAACGGGGCTCGAACCCGTAATTCCGCCTTGAGAGGGCGACGTCTTAACCAATTTGACCATTGGGCAAAAATACTCTTTTAAGTATAACCCATATAGATTTGATGTCAATGATTTTTATGCCAAATTAAAAATTGAATAAAACAACAATACAGATACAAACCGAGACAGTACAATGCAGCAGCCCACATAACAAAAGATAACCATTTATATTGTAGGAGAACTTTCGTGGTACCTATCAATAACGTTGTGACACACGCAATCAATAATCTAATGTATAACTTTTTTAATTCACGTCTTAGTTTTATTTCCAATACGTTCGCCTCAAACCCATCTATAGAATAATAACTTAATAAAATGTGCAAAACTTTAGCTTAATTTATTCATTTGTACTTTCTCTACATAACACAATCTTTATGTCCTTCATTATAACGTTATGTATCAATTAGAAAAGTAATCATCACTTTTCTTTATCAATAATTAATCATCTTTACTATTTCTTATTGTTTCAACAAAATATTACTATTTTCTATTTGACAAAAGACCGTTATATCGCTAAAATTAGGAAGTTAATTATTCTTGGGTAATAGCCAAACTGGTAAGGCGCCGGACTCTGAATCCGCAATCTGTAGGTTCGATCCCTACTTACCCAATCAAGTGTTTTCATAGAGTTTCATAAGGTTTCATCTAGATTCAACAAACCGTAGTCAAAACCGTAGTCAAAAAAATAAACTGTACGGGCATGTATGTACTGATGCATCTACTTTCTTAAGTAGGTGCTTTTTATTTTCCCTCAACAAACCGTAGTCATTTCATCACATCTAATTAAATCTACTTCCTTTAGGGTGTCTTGAATGTCTTGATAACCTTTTTAATTGCATCCCTTTAGGGGGTCCGAAATGTCCGAATACTTATTTTTGCCTACATATCTAATAAGTCCCAGGGATGAATAGCTGCACCCATATACTAATATTTGCTAACATATTAGGTATAAATGAAGTATCATTTTGACGAGCTTACTAGAGTTTTGATGAGCTTTATAAAGTATTTTATGGCAAGTTTTGGCAGGTTCTAACACTAACCCTATTACTTACTTTAAGAATACCTAAACATCAATTATAGATAAGGTATTATTTATTACACCTTATCCTCGCCGCTTCGCCTTTTAAAATTTTATTCACTGCATTTAACGGAAAAGATATAGAGTCTATATTTGTTGCAACTGCTGTAAAAATTTTATTAATTTTATTAGTTTCTTGATCTATCAATTCTATATTTTCTTCTTTATTTTTCAATAACCATTTTACTGCCATAGTAAGTTCATCGTATGTTTTCATTAAATCACTCCAAAGTGTAGCAATATTATCTTGATAGGTATCACATTTTTTTGATAATTCGGGTACATAGCTAACGTATGTTTCAAAATAAATTACATATTCATTCTTCAAATTAGTAATTTCATTCAATTTTTCTTTATTAATTTTTGTACCCAAATTACGAATATCATCTATTGTTTCTAATGTACCCTTAGAGAAAATATCTTTTTTCATTAAAATAATATTGGCGGTAAATCTATTATTAATAGAAATTAATCTAGATATGTTCTTAATATCTTCTACAGCAAGGGCATTACTTAACTCATTTTTTCTTTGCTCTTTTAACTGAAACTTTGTATTTATATATGCAAACATAGCTGCACCACCAATACCTATGAAAGAACCTATATAACCTCCCCAAAATCCAAGCCACCCATCACTCGAACCTACTCCTGGAACAATGCCAATAAAAATATTGATGACCCAAGGGATGATAACAGTCACTATCAATATTACTAGTAAAATGAACCATTTATATTTTTTTATAAACCCCCATATTTTACTCACTGCATTACCTCCAAATATCTTATTTACCTCTATATTAAACAATAAAAAACAGGTAAACAATACCTGTCCCAACTCTATGAAATACTATGAAACTCTACGTAACTTAAAAGGTTTATTTTAATGATCACTAGTTACTCAAAAATCACTAAATGATGATTTAACTCACACTAAACTTTTTCACACTTTGAATCTGGCTACCGTTTGTACTTCCAACCGTATCATTCATGATGGATCATTTTAGATAGTATAGTTTATTTCTTTAGCTTTTTAAATGTTTGCACTTTCGTCAACACTATTAGTGTATATACTTTTTAGCTACTATGCTAAGAAATTCATTAATTTTGCTTTTCTAAATTTTAGCTAATATTCTAAGGCCCGGTATTTATCTGAAGATTCCCAGTTCCATATTTCATTTTTTACAAAAAAAGCACTCACGTTTGTGAATGCATTAATGAACCATTATGGAATATCACTATAAAGTATTATATTTATTTAACGGTTTAGCGTAAAGTTTTCTGTATCTATGTCTGGTCTAGTCGAATAGCGTGAGATAGTTTTAAGTGAAACGGTTGTTTTGTTATGATCAGGCACTAGGTAATATTTTTCTCGAAGACTTGCACCCGTGTACACCAACTCTATTTCCCAACCACCATTTCCATAGGGTACGTATCCTCCCAACGCTGCAGGAATATCATCATTATTATTAATTTTAGTTATAGTACTTTTACTTCTATCTGTTATTATCAAGTTAAAATTGCCGTAATTATCATTTGAATTTTCATGTTTGATAATCAGTTTAATCGCTTCATCAATTGATATTGATAGCCCATCACTGGATTGTTGTGTATCATCACTAGCATTGATGATAACGTTATTCACTAGAGTATTTCGACTACCATCAGTTAACTTTTGATTTACATAAGTAGCTATTGTCGACATACCAACTTTTTGTAGTTCATTATCTGCATTGTCATAATAAGCTACAGTATTATGTACATCCCCCAGTAATCTATAATATGGATTATCACCTTTTTGAATATAATACTTAACTGTACTTGAATTAGGTGTTTTAATTGAAACATTGAACCCATCTGCTATTTTATCCGTTAAACCATTCCAAAAACGATTTGCACCATAATAAGCGATTGCTACAGCTGACTGTTTAGGATGGTCTTTCATCTGCTGAACTGTCAGAGTTCCTACATTCCTACTTGCCTGTTTTTTCGTTTCCTGTAATTTACTTTTTTCTTTTTTTAACGATGAAACTTCTCTACTCATTGAACTAGCTATTTTCTTTGAACTTGCTTGTGATTTACTAGAATCAATAGAAGATGATTCATCCTTTTTTGAATTGCTGCTCCCACACGCAGTTAATGATAATAACATCATTGCTATCCCACACGTTACCAATACCTTTTTCATTTTGAAACTCCCCTAAAATTTATTTACCTTTAAATTAAACACTAAAAATGATAGGTAATCAATATTCGTATTCACCTTATGCACTTTTATAAAACTCTGTACAACATAATCTATATTTTCATACTAATAGTCGCAGGTTTTGTTAGATTTTTAACCATTCAAAGATATTTTATACTAAGTTTGTTCAGCCCCAAATGCCGCAATAACCCGTACGACATTTTCTATTTTGGCGTACAAAAAAACATCCACAGTATGGATGTTTCAATTAACCATTATATTTTATTTTGAGTTTGCTGTGCGTCTATTGCATCTTTGGCAGTCGTTTCTAATGCAAACTCATAAGTAAGCTTTGTTCCATTAGATTGTTTTTCTATCCATTCTCCATATGTTATATGTGATCCCTTTATTGTGTAAGGTATGCGATGTGAACCAGATTCACCCCTCATTATAATAAACTTATCGGTTATCTTATACGTATAATTATAGGCTCTATCTTTTCCCAGCTGTGTACGAACCACTGTATCACTTTTTGCGTAACCTAGAGTAATTAAATCAAAAAGGGAGTGCCGTGGAGCAGTACCATCTTCCATAGCTTTACTGATGTCCTCACCATTATATTTGATTGGAGCAAAACTAAATCCTTTTTTTAATTCATTTCTCACAAGATTAGCTGCCTTAGATGACCTTTCAGCTACCATACTTGATTCTTTGGCAGCTGATTCTGATGATGCTTTACTTTCAGAAGATACTTTTGCTTTTTTTATAGACTCTTTCTTATTTGATTCACTTTTTGATTTCTGCAAACTAGATGATTTTACCTCAGATGATGACGATTCCTTACTTGCACTATTGCTGTTCCCACATGCAACTAATAATAATGCAACCATTGTTGAAGCACATAATACGACTACCCTTTTCATTATCCAACACCCCTTTATTTTTATACACTCACATATTAAACACTAAAAAAAGCAGGTAAACAATACCTACCTCCTTTGTATGTACACTCTAAATACTTCAATAAAGTAATAAAGGGTTATATTTTAAAGTTTCTAACATTCATACCCGCTATTAATTTTTAATGCTATATATATTTTTAATTGACGAAGGCTACCAACAAATTCTGCTGGTAGCCTTCTCACTGAATATTTATATTTAATTTTGAGTTAATTAATTTTAAAATAAGTTACTAATTCTACTTCTAAACGATGTAACCCTACCTACTTTACATCCTTGCAACTCCTTGGTTGCGCCAGCGTGAATAAATGAATAGAAATCATCAAACTGAATAATTTATACTAAGAATATTAATATTGAGCTACTATAACCTTAACATGTTTTTGTTTATTGTCAATTTTTCCGAATGATTTATATAGTATTTTCTCATTTTATGTTCTATTTATGATATACTAAATGAGATATTTTAATGATGGTACTTAAATTAATAAAGTGACAGCAACTTAAATCCCCGATTCAATTCTGTCTCCTTCATTTTGAATACACTATAATAATAGTTTGGAGGTTTATACACTATGTTAAGTAAGACAAAAAAATTCTTAAGAGCAAACAAAATTTATTACGATAAAGAACATCTCAATCCATTAATGGTTCCAGATCGTATTTACGTACTTAATTTTGGCTTAGATGAGGATGATCTCAATAATAGATTTATCGTTGAATACACGTATACTTGGACTGGTCGAATCAAAATTAATAAAATTACGATTCGACTTCATAATCAAGTTAGCCCACATGAATTTCGTAATGAAACAGAATTACTGCATTATCTTAAAAAACACACTAAATCGAGCAAATAACATTTGCATTAATCGTCATTAGATGTTATATTAAACTTATGTATTTATGGTTCGGTTATTTAAAGGTGATTTGTTTCATTTATGAACACACTTCTTTTTAATAGTTCAATCAACAAATGCAAAATATATTAGTGCTTACAGCACATGGAGGTTTCATATTATGGAACAAGGTACAGTAAAATGGTTTAATGCAGATAAAGGTTTTGGTTTTATTACTCGCGAATCTGGCGACGACGTTTTCGTTCATTTCTCAGCTATCCAAGGTGACGGTTTTAAATCACTTGACGAAGGCCAAGCAGTTACTTTCGATGTTGAAGATTCTGATCGTGGACCACAAGCAACTAACGTTGTTAAAGCTTAATTATAAGCCTTTGAAACTTACCTTCGGGTAGGTTTTTTTTTTGCAATAATAACCGTATACCCTCTCATCAGCTGCTGTTGTATGACTGTATTTTTAAATTAAATAATTATTTATCATCCGGTTCCTACTATGCACTTTAGGTTACGTTCAAAATCAACTTTAAATTTATCAATATAAAAAATGCCTCATAATTATTAGACGTAGGTCTAACGATTATGAGGCATTTTTAAGTCACACTGTCTTTCAATATCATAATTCATCAACAACAATTAACTTAGAACTATTTTCATTTAAAATGCGTTGCTGTTTACATATCCTTGCCACTTACCATTTGCATTGTATATCGAGTAATATTTATTGCCATTAATTGAATAAGCATATTTTACTGTATATTTCGTACCTGAGTTAGCTATAGTTGACCCTTTTTTTACCGTCCAATTAAAATTACCCCAGATATCATAGCTTCTTTTAACAGAGACAATTTTATTGTATTTAGTATAAATATGGCTAGTTGCTTTATTATTCACATAACCCATCCATTTACCGGCATCGTTATAAAGTGAGTAGTAAATATTTCCGTTTCCTGTAGTATATCTGTATCTAACGTTATATGTTTGACCATAGTAATTACTAGAAGTACTTTTTTTAGATGACCACAAGAAATTACCCCAGACATTATAACCTTTATCGCTAATTTTGACCTTTGCCTTTAATGATTTAGCTACTAAGGTATTCGTAGCATTACTGTTAACATAGCCTTTCCAAACATTATTACCATTATATAGTGAGTAATACGTATTACCATTAATCTTATACGCATATTTAGCATTGTATGTCTGTCCGGAGTTAGTAACTGTAGATCCTTTTTTACTTGTCCAATTAAAATTACCCCAGATAGTATAGCTATTTTTAACAGAAACAATCTTATCATATGATGAATAAACTAAATTTGAAGCATTACTATTCATATAACCTAACCATGTACCTGCATTATTATAAAGTGAATAATAGACGTTACCATTACCCAATGTATATCTGTATCTGACATTTAAGTTTTGACCATAATAATTAGCTGTTGTTCCTTTTGCTGACGTATAGAAAAAATTACTCCAGATAGTATAATCACGTTTAGTAATTTTAGCGGTTGCTTTAAATTCTTTAGCTGAAGCAACCTCCATTGCGTTACTATTTACATATCCAGCCCATTTGCCTTTACTATCGTACAATGAGTAATATTTGTTACCATTACTGTGATTATAGTAATATTTTGCGCTATAAACTTTTCCAATTTTTCCAGTTGTCGTATTTTTAACTTTATTCCAACTAAAATTACCCCAAACATTATATCCAGATTTTTTAATTGAAACTAATTCATTATAACTTTGTGCTTTCCCAGCTGCGTTCGTGGGTGGTGTACTTTCTGTTGGTTTGTTATCTGTTGATGCACTTAAAAACCAATCAGCATTTTTACCAGACATGATACTTGCATCAATGTTTCCAACCCCTGATAAACCATGATTTGTAAAGTTACTTGTATATTGCCATAACGAATGACTTGTTTCCATTGGCTCATTACTTTGGTATGCAGCTAACCAAAAACCATCATATGCGTTAACAGCCGTACTGGCATATGTTTTCATAAAACTAGCATAAGAGTAAAGTATAATTTTACGATTACCTACATATTTAGCCATCTCATCAGCCCAGGCTTTTGTTGTGGCGTTAGTATTTGCTTTGCTAGCATTCGTAACCGTTTGATCTTCATAATCATTGACAAAGAACTTAGCATCCTTGGCACGGTTATATAAGTCTTTCGCTTCTACTCTAGCATCAGCAACATTTTCATATTGGCTAAATGAATAAACACCATATGGAATATTATATTTCTTCATCATCGCAATATTATGATCAATCACTAAATCTTTACGATTTGACCCATATTGAACACGTAAAATAATAAATTTAAAATTTTTCTTTAATACTTTAGCTTGTGCATCTGTAAATGATCCTTGAAATTCTGATAAATCAGGAATTGAATTATCGCGATTTGTAGCCGATTTACTCAATAAAGATGCTGATTTAACTAATGATTCAGGTACATTTGACCCCATCACACCTTCAGGCTTCGAAGTATTAGCCGAGGCCTGATATGCTCCGATACCAATACCTACTATCACACTAGATAAAAATAATACATATTTCGTCATTCTTTTCAAAATAGAAACCGCCCTTTTATTTTTTGTTTAATAACCATATTCTAGCATAATTTATAAGTCAAAAAGATTAAGATTAGAAAAAAAGACCTTCAATAAAAAAATAATAGACGTTTTATAAGCGTCTATTATTTAATTAAGATACTTTTTAAACCACTTAACACAGTATTTTTCTCGTTCAATTGCATGATCTAAAATCAAATAATGACCATATTGTTTGTTGATTTCTTCTTCTGAGAAAAAAATTAATTTCATTCTTCCTTCAAGATGATCTAATTTTACTTGATGTAACTGTAATTGCTCAATTAATCTTTGCTGTAATTGAACGTCATCTTTATTTTTAATAAAATAAAGTTTCAAAATAAATTCGTCTTTAATCGGTTTTAATTCCCCACTATCTGATACTAACCAATCCATTAAAACTTTTTTACCTTGTGATGTAATAGAATATATTTTCTTTTCTAACTTAGTACCTGCTATTTCAATTTCATGCGTAATGTATCCATCTTTTTCCATTATTTTAAGAGCAGGATAAATTTGACTATGTCCTGCTTGCCAAAATTCTCCAATATCAGTCGTAAATGCTTTAGTTATATCGTACCCCGATAATGGTTCTTGATTCAATAATCCTAAAATAATATATTGTAATTTATTTTTTTTTGCCATTTTTCCCCTTAACTTGACTTTTAATACTTATCAGTATACTATAATCAAGTAAACAAAAACATGTAAACTTTTACATGTATAAATAAACACTTTAAAGGAGAACAAAAATTATGACAAATACAGAAAAAAAGTTTAAAACATTAGATGATTTCTTAGGTACACATTTTGTATATACTTACGATAACGGTTGGGAATATGAATGGTACGCTAAAAATGATCATACTGTTGACTACCGTATCCATGGTGGTATGGTTGCTGGACGTTGGGTAACTGATCAAGAAGCTCACATCGTTATGCTTACTGAAGGTATTTATAAAATTGCTTGGACAGAACCTACAGGTACTGATGTCGCTCTAGATTTCTTACCTAACGAAATGAAAATTAACGGAACAATCTTCTTCCCTAAATGGGTTCAAGAACATCCTGAAATTACAGTTACTTACCAAAATGACCATATCGATTTGATGGAAGAATCTCGTGAAAAATACGAAACATATCCTAAAATGGTTGTCCCAGAATTTGCTACAATCACTTACATCGGTGATGCCGGTCAAAATAACGAAGATGTTATCAATGAAGAACCTTATGTTGGTATGCCAGATGATATTCGTAATGGTAAATATTATGACGAAAATTACAAAATGATCAAAAAGAACTAATTTATTCCAAATAAAAATCGTCTGAACTTTTAAAAGTTCAGACGATTTTTATTTTATAACTTTTTTATCTTAAAGACGTGCATTTAATTCTTTTGAAAGGTCTTCGAAGCCAGGTTTACCAAGTAAGGCAAACATGTTCTTTTTGTATGCTTCAACACCTGGTTGGTTAAATGGGTTAATTCCATTCAAGTAACCAGATACAGCTACAGCTGCTTCAAAGAAGTAAATTGTATATCCTAATGTGTAAGCGTCTTGTGTAGGAATGTTCAAAATCATGTTAGGAACATTACCATCAGTATGAGCTAAAACAACACCTTGGAAAGCCTTTGTATTAACAAAGTCCATTGTCTTACCTTCTAAGTAGCCTAAGCCATCAAGATCGCCCTCTTCTTCAGGAATAGCAGTATCATTAACGGGAGTTCCCACATTAATTACAGTTTCCATCAAGTTACGACGGCCTTCTTGAATATATTGGCCTAATGAATGTAAATCAGTTGAGAAATTAGCTGAAGATGGGTAAATACCCTTTTGATCTTTACCTTCAGATTCGCCCATCAATTGTTTCCACCATTCTGAGAAATATTGTAAACTTGGTTCGTAGTTTTCTAGAATTTCAGTTGTGTAACCTTTACGGTATAAAATATTACGTAAAGCTGCGTATTGATATGCTTCATTTTTTGTTAAATCAGCATCTGAATATTCAACACGTGCGTCTTCAGCACCTTGCATCAAGGCATCAATATCAGCACCTGAAGCAGCAATTGGTAATAAACCAACAGCAGTAAGAACTGAGAAACGGCCACCAACGTCATCAGGAATAACAAATGCTTCATAGCCTTCAGAATCAGCTTCAACTTTTAAGGCACCAACTTTACGATCAGTTGTAGCGTAGATACGTGAGTTAGCTTCTTCTTTACCATATTTTGCGATTAATTTTTCTTTGAAAACACGGAAAGCAATTGAAGGTTCTGTTGTTGTACCTGATTTAGAAATAATATTAACTGAGAAATCACGATCACCAATTAAATCTACTAAATCATGTACGTATGAAGGACTAATTGAATTTCCAGCAAATAAGATTTGAGGTGCATTTCTTTTTTCAGCTGGTAATAAGTTATAGAATGTATGGTTTAAGAATTCAATAGCTGCGCGAGCACCTAAATATGAACCACCAATACCGATAACGACTAAAACTTCTGAATTAGATTGAATTTTTTTAGCTGCTGTTTTAATACGAGCGAATTCTTCTTTATCGTAGTCTTTAGGTAAATCTAAAAATCCACGGAAATCACTACCTGCCCCTGTACCGTTGCGTAATTCACTATCTGCTGCAGTAACAAGTGCTTGCATTTCGCCAAGTTCATTGTCTTGGACGAATTTTGATAAGTTAGAACTATCGAATGAAATATGTGCCATTTTAATTATCTCCCTCATATTCTTTATTTAACAACTTACATTATACAATACTTAGTAGAAAATATAACAGTCAAACAGAACTTTAATTACAAATTCCGTTATTTTTTTTGTTTACTATGAGAATATCCGTAACCGTAATAAGCAACTAATCCTATAATAATCCAAATTAGAAAGGCAACCCAGATATTAATCGGTAACTGAATCATCAAATAGACTGAAATAATTATAGACAAGATTGGTAACAATGGTACAAATGGAACTCTAAATTGGCCTTTACTAGGTTCACCAAATTGTTTCCTTAAACTTATTAATGCCAAAGCCAAAATAACAAGTACGGTTAACGTTACAATATTAGTCAATTTGGCTAAACTTTCAATAGACACTAACCCACTTGCAATCGCAATAAAAATACCGACTGTCCATGATGCTGCTTTGGGCGCATTCGTCTTATCGCTAATTTTTGCTAAGTATTGGGGCAATAATCCGTCTCTCGCCTCCGAATAAATCATTCTCGATAAACCATAGGCTAATGCAATTAAGACGCTTAGAAGCGTTATTATTGCACCTACCGAGATTATATTTCCAATAATACTCTGATTTACAAATCGCATCGCAAATGCAACTGGATCACTAACATTTAATTGTGTATACGGGACAATTCCGGTTAATACTAACGTAACAATAATATAAAAAATAGCAGAAATACTTATCGCACCAATAATTCCTTTTGGAATTGTCTTTTGCGGATCAATTACTTCGTCTGATGCCATCGCAATAGATTCAAACCCTAAAAAGGCAAAAAATACTAATGCGGCCCCACTCATTACCCCACTTGTACCAAATGGCATAAAGGGTTGCCAGTTACCAGGTTTAATGTAAAAAACACCCACTACTATAAATAAAAGAATAATCGCAAATTTTACAAATACCATTATTTTGCTTAAACGTAGTGCCTTTTTTGCTTCAAATGTTGTTAACCATGTAACGACTAACGTAATTATAACAGCAATAATATCGATATATGACCCTCTTGCTGCATTATACGATGCACTCAGCGCAACAGGCAGGTGGATATTAAGCCCTATCAAGAACCCCTGCATATACGCAGACCAACCTGAGGCAACAGAAGCCCCCGCTAGAATATATTCACAAATGGTAAACCAACTAACGAACCAGGCTATAAACTCACCAAAAATAACATAAACATAATTATACGAACCACCAGAAACTGGTATTCTTGATGAAAATTCTGCATAAGAAAAGCCGTTCATTATAACTGCAATTGCGGCAATAATAAACGACAAAATAAGGGCAGGACCAGCCTCTTGACTGGCAGCATTCCCCGTAACAACGAAAATACCTGTACCAACTGTTGCGCCTAACCCTAAAAGAATGAGATCACCGGTTTTAAGGGTTCTTTTTAATTTACTAACATGATGAGTTGTCGCAAATTCTTTTTTCCTTAAATCCATCGATTAACACTCCTTCACCATTTTATAAAGTTTTCATAATTCCTAACATAATAACACCTAAAATAACAAATATTGATCCAAGTGTGACATAAATCATCTCATGCTTAGTCTTCTTTTCTCCTAATAAGTAGATACTACCGAATGTTGAAATAACCACTCCCATTTGAGAAAATGAAAAACTAACAGCTTGACCTAATTTAGGAATTGATAAGAACATAAAGATGTTACCAGCGCCCCAAATAAGTCCCGTTAATACATTTTTAAAAGTTGATGAGTGCATAATAACTTCATTTGCAATAAGCGCAACAAATCCAGCACCTATAACCATACCAACAGCTTGTGGCAAGATTGTTGCCATTGTAAATGCACGTGATTCATCAGCAGTCATGCCCACTGTTGCATAATGAACAACAATTGTATAACCTACGTAACCAATTGTTGACAAAATAATAGCACGTACACCAGCAGCAGTATTCTCATTTTTTTCTGAATCAGATAGAACTGAATTTTTTTTATCTCTCAATGATGTCAAAGCAGCACCAGCAATAATAACGATCATCGCTATAGTACCAATCACAACCATTTGAGTTGTCTTCCATTCATTAAACAGTATGACACCTGCCAACGCATTACCAGCTAACTGTAAGCCTGTTGAAACAGGAACTGTTTTTGAGATTCCGATTGCTTTCATAGCATGGAATTGTTGATTTTGACCTAAACTCCAAAATAAACCAGAAACGATACCAATAATCCAGACTTTTGTGTCCATTTCTGGTTGATAAATACCATAAATGGCAATTCCAAAAATCAAGGCACCCCATGTCATACCAACTGTTTGTTGGTTGGCAGTTCCGCCAAGTTTTCCACTTATAAGTCCAATACTACCCCATGCAATTGCAGGGATTACTGCCATTAAGATAATCATAATTAATTAAATCCTCTACTCTCTCTCTTTTATTCTTTTTTCGCGATTTAACTATTTTAGCAGTAAAGTAACCGTATTTACAACCCTTAAAACAAAAATTTGATGATAGCTTTAGCAACATTTGAAACGGGTTACATTCGAAATCCATCAAAAACACTCATAAACGTTTAATTACAAGCATTTTGTTTTTATGAATTTTTTATATTTTACGAAAAAAAACAATCCTATTTAATAATAAATAGGATTGTTTTTTAATTAATCAACTTTAATAACTAACGTTTTTAAATAATTACCTTGACGATATTCCTTGTTTGTTACAAAGTCACTTGATAAACGGAATGTTTCAAGTAATGTAAATGAACGATTCTTATTAGCAAAAGCTTCTGTGATTTGTTCTTTTAATTTTTTGAGCGTCAATCCTGCCGAATTAGTTGAGAACATGATAACACCATCTTTTTGTGTAATATCAATAGCATCTTCAGCAAGTTGAACATAATCTTTTTGAACTGAGAATGTTCTTTTCTTTGAACGTACAAAACTTGGTGGATCCAAAATAACTAAATCATAGTTAATATGGTGTTTCTTTGCATAATCTAAATAGCCGAAAACATCCATTCCACGAATTTCTTGTTTTTCAGGATCAATATTATTAAGTACAAATTGTTCTTTTGTACGATCAATATTTTTATTATTCACATCTACACTAACTGTTTTAAGTGCGCCACCTACTGATGCAGCAACTGATGTTGCACCTGTATTACTAAATCCGTTAAACACAAGTTTTCCTTCAGCATATTTATTCATAATTGCTTTACGCATTTCACGTTGTTCTAAGAAAAGTCCTGTCGTTGTTTCATTAAGATATGCAGCAAATTGAAGGCCATTTTCTTGAACAATAAGTGGCGTAGGTGCATCTTTTCCACGAACTTTGAATGTTGATGGTTCACCCTTTGTATCGTAACGAAGATTAGCATAAATACCTTTATAACTTGTAACTGCATCAGAAAATGCACTATAAATCATATCTTTGTGTTGGTAAAGACCTAAGCTATACCAAGTAAATACATAATAATCGTCGTAATAATCAATTGTTAATCCACCGATACCTTCACCTTCACCGTTAAAGAAACGAAAGGCATTCGTCTCCTTATTAGTAAATAATGATTTACGGTTCATTCGAGCGTTATTAAATAATTTTGAGAAAAAATCTTCATCAATACGTGATTCTTCATTTCGTGAAAAAATCCAGCCATCCCCACGATTTTGTTCTGCAAAATAACCATAAGCGACAAATTGATTATGTAGCGTTAATGCAACCCATTCTCCTTCTTTAAAATCACGAGTTGTTTGTAAATCTTCCTTATCAATTAATGGGTATCCATTTTTAAACTTTTTTGCTGCATGTGAAATAATTTCTACTTTTCTCAATGACTAGCACTCCTTCTATTTTTTAACGTCTTTTTTATTTAATATTTGATTTAAGATAAGATATAGCCCACAGCCTATCAATGTACCCAATGAATTAAAAATGATATCATCTATATCACTAACTCCGGATCCTAGTACAAACTGTCCACATTCAATAGCGATTGATAAACAAATACCAACCAACATTGTTTTTACTAGAGAATACTTTTTAAATTGCTTTAGACTGGGTAAAATAATTCCTAACGGAACAAACCAAAGAATGTTACCATATAGATTATACACGAAATCGAACAAAGATTGTCCATTTGTCAGTTTAATTGTTTCAATTAACGGTGTCCAATTGATAGAATGAAAATTATAGGTTGAATTCAATCGGATATCCCATGGGAAATAGACATATCTAAATACCGTCAATTCAACTAATAAAACGAGGTACGCAACTAATAATAGCCTTACAAATTCTGTTCTGAAGTTTATTTTTTTCTTTTGATACAACCCTATACTTACTCGAATAACAAGATACACGATTAAGTAAAAAATTGTTTTATCAACACTTAAAAAAATAAGATGGATTAATGGAAAGTGGTTAATACCTTGTGAGTAATGATGTAAAACGTATTCATATAATTTTGATAAAAATAACATTCTTTCAACCTCACCTTCCATCTTCTCCTATATTAACAAATAAAAACATGATATTTTAGTATGTACCATTATTTTTCATGTAAATTTAATAAGTTAAAAATGCATTAACAAAGCTTAGCATCAATTGACACAAATTTAATATAGACTGTAAACTACAGTTACGATTTTAATTTGATTATACTCGAAAGGACGGTTCAAACCGTGCAGACACTCAAACGATTTAGAACATTTCTAAACACAAAGCTTGGATTTTTCACCCTACTTCTGTTTCTTTTCTGGTTAAAAACAATTACTGCATATCTTATTGATTTTAACCTTGGTGTTTCAGGAATTTATCAATACTTTGTCCTTTTGTTAAATCCACTTGGCACAACCATGCTACTACTCGGACTTGCATTATACATTAAAAAACCAGTTATTTCATATTTGACTATGTTTTTAATTTACATTGCGAACTCAGCATTACTATTTTTTAATGTTATTTATTATCGAGAATTTACTGATTTTATGACAATTAATACAATGTTAGGTTATTCTAAAGTTTCTGAAGGTATTAGTGGCAGCTCTTTTGCTTTAATGAAACCACACGATATTTTTTACGTCATTGACTTAGTGCTTATTATTTGCTTATTCTTAACTCGCTATTTAAAATTTAACACTCGACCATTCAGTAAACTTAACGCGTTTGCAATTACATCATTCTCAATAATGCTAACATTGGCAAGTTTAACATTAGGCGAAATTGACCGACCACAATTAATTACGAGAACGTTTGATCGTAATTATATTGTTAAATACTTAGGAATTGATTCATATACCGTCTACGACAGTTTCAAAACAGTTAAAAACAATCGGGTTCGCGATACTGCTGAAAGTTCTGATTTAAATGATGTCCTTGATTTTACAAAGTCACATTATGCAGCACCTAATCCAAATATGTATGGTATCGCAAAAGGTAAAAATGTTATTGTGCTCCATTTAGAAAGTTTTCAACAATTTTTAATTAACTTTAAGGTGAATGGAAAAGAAGTCACACCCTTCTTAAATTCTCTATACAATGGTAAAGAAACTTATAGTTTTCCTAATTTTTTCAATCAAGTCGGACAAGGTAAAACATCTGATGCTGAGAATCTCTTAGAAACAAGTATCTATGGATTACCTCAAGGATCTGTTTTCACATCTCTTGGATCCGAAAATACATTTGAAGCAGCTCCCGCTATCTTAAATCAAACCGCTGGTTATTCTAGTGCTGTTTTCCACGGTAATATTGGATCATTTTGGAACAGAGATTCCGTTTATAAAAGTATGGGATACCAATACTTCTTTGATTCAAGTTATTATGATACGTCTGCAAATAACACTCTAGAATACGGTCTAAAAGATAAGTTATTATTCAATGATTCAGTTAAATATTTAGAAAAATTACAGCAACCTTTTTATGCAAAATTCATTACCGTGTCAAATCATTTCCCATTTGATATTGATTCAAAAAATAAAGACTTTGAAGTTCCAGATACAGGTGATACGTCTGTTAATAATTACTTCCAAACGGCTCATTATTTAGACGAATCAGTTAAAGAATTTTTCACATACTTAAAAAAATCTGGATTATCTAATAATACAATGGTTGTCCTCTATGGTGACCATTACGGTATTTCAAATTCAAGAAATGTGAAGCTTGCTAAACTTCTTGGTAAATCATCCGAAACATGGAGCTCATTTGATAATACACAATTACAACGTGTTCCATTTATGATTAATATTCCTGGAAGTAAAAATGGTGGCATCCAAAATCAATATGGTGGTGAAGTTGATGTCTTACCTACCCTTCTTCACTTATTAGGCCTAGATTCGTCATCATATGTTCAATTTGGGACAGATTTATTTTCTAAGAATCACGATCAGACAGTTGCGTTTAGAAATGAAAACTTCATTACACCTAATTATACTGTTTTAGATTCTACAATTTATGATAATGTAACAGGTAAAGAAGTTACGCACCCTTCTAAAATTGTTAAGGAAACAATAAAGAAAGATCAGACAAAAGTCAGTACCGAACTAAATTTATCGGATACAGTCAATAATCAAAACTTATTACGTTACTATACACCAAAGAATTTTAAGCCAACGCAACCAAGTGACTATAACTATAAGAATCAATATAGTAAATTACTAAAATTACAAGAAACGCTTAAAAACAATTCGACAAGCCTCTATTCAAAACATGGCAATAAGTCGACAACAACCTTATATCAAACAGATGCTCCTGAATTAAAGGCACCAACTGCAAGTTCTTCTTCAAAAACTGTTACAAGTTCAAGTTCAAGTACCAGTTCAAAATAAACGCTACCGAAAAATAAATTTCGGTAACGTTTATTTTTTTATTCTAAACAACTTCACATAATGTTCATAACTATTATTTAAAATTAGTCATATAGATTAATCGAAGAGGTGTCATTATGTCTTTAATTCTACAATCATTATCTAGTATTTTTTATCATAAGAAACAAACAGTTGGGTTATTTATCATATTTTTTTTCACAATACTAATCGGTCTCTCAAACTTATTATTTAATCAAATTTCATTTGAATCATTTAAAAGTTTTAAAAAAATGCTTGCTCATATTAATGTTAATAGTACATCTAGTTCTAATTTACTTAGTGTCTTAACAGATATTCATAAACAACAAGTCAGCCTAATCTACCCTATTATTATTGGGTTATTGATAGCGGGTATTACTATCAGTATTGTTGTTTATAAAAAAATCATCAACAAGCGTATCAACGAATATCTTAGTTTACACAATATCGGCGAAAGTCAGCCTAAAGTCGCATTTGCATTCGCTCTTGAAGTCCTTATTATCTTTATAGCAGCATTAATTTTAGTGATAATTTTAATTTTCTTCTTTAAAAATAACTATACTTCATTGCTGAGAGAACTAAATATTTATTGGCTAACCCATTCATTAGCTATGCAACTTTCTCCCTCAGAAATATCCTCTGAGTTATTAGAATTACTGTCACATAAATTAACCAATTTTAATGGGAATTTTTTAATTTCCTCTACAAACGTACAATTTAGTACATTAATCTCGCAAGAATCATTCATTAATTCTGCATATCTATTTGCTGGCGGTATAACTATTAGCCTTATTTCATTCCTATCTGTCTTATTCTCTACCCGTAACTCATCTCATTAAATTATAGGAGGCATCACAATGCAACTAAAAAAATACACTAATACAACTCAATCATTAACCTCATTATTCCCTACCCATTCGGTTTCAATCATTTTAGATAAATCATTTGAATTCGTAAATCAACTTGAAAATCAAGACTTTATTAATTCAAATTTAGTTACTTTAATCACAATTGAAGAACTAAGCTTAATAGTTCCTTATCTAACTATCACACAAAATATGGGTTTAACATCTAAGAAACAGCACAAAAAAACATATAAAACTATTTCAAAATTAATTTATGGACAATATTTTCACCACTATTCACCGAATTTTATCAACAAAAAAACGACTGATTTAAGTCACTTTGATGAAACACTTATTTTAATTTTTAGAGCTATCTTAAACGATTATTCGGTGATCATTTTATCAGGCTTAATTGATGAATTTTCAATAATAGAAACAAGATTCTTCATTGATTTAGTCACAGAATTAACCTGCCAATTAGATTTAAGCATTATTATCACAACTAAACAGACAGAGTTACTTACTCAACCGCAAATCATTCCCTTTGCAGAATCTCCTATAATAGAATAAACCCTCATTGCATATGCAATAAGGGTTTATTCCAATTATTTTTTATTCTTGTTGCCAATCTTCTGAGTAATAATAATTATTTAAATGATATTTAGGTTTAACTTGTTTTTGAGTCAGGAATGGGTTCACATAACTATCAACCGCAACCCAACCTTTCCAACCTAAATGAATCGTATCTTCCATGAAGTATTCTTCATTACCATCTTTACTGAAATCAGCAATTTTATTAAATCCTTGGGATTTCAATTGCTTTGTAACCTTACCATCAAAGTTAGCTAGCATCTTCGACGATAGTCCAGTATAACTTGCCCAACGTTGGTTTACAGGTGGAATAATAAACAAGACGTCAGTATGTTCTTTAGCAAACTGATTTAAAATTAATTGGAAATCTGAAAATTCAACAGAATGATCATAATTTAATTTAGTCTGTGTACCTGCAAGCTTACCAATTTTTTTGTTAAGCTTATTTTTATCCCAATAACTATTTTTGATTGCAAAATCATTATTGGTTGTCCATTTAGCACCATATTTACCGGCAAGAATATTTAATTTATTTAAATCATATTTTGCTGGAAGGTTCTTAGTTTGTTTGTCGATAGTCTGTGTTCGATCGGCCATCGGAAAACCTGAGAATAATTGATCTTCATGATTCAAAATCGTTAATTTCAAGCGAAGCATCGTAGCATCCGCTTCAGATAACGACTGTCCTTCAGCAATTTTATGCATTGCATTCAGTACAGATTCATTTCCTTCACCAGACATTAAAGTAATAAATCTGTTGGCAGCATAACGATCTGACAGGCTGTTAGCATTTGCAGATAGTAACCACTCTGTTGTTTGTAATGGTGAATAAAAATTATTAAATACCTGCTTTCTTACACCATTAGGAACAAACCATTGTGGTGATACCACCATAACTGCTTTTTTATTTCTTAATTGATTTTTGATACCTTGTAAATAAAAATAATGATTAAGCGATTGTGTCCCACCAGTTCCCATTAAAAATGGACGATATGAACGATTATATTTTTTCGCTAAAACTGAAGGATGCATCGAATCCATCCGTGAAAATTCGGATGAACCGATAAATGCCACATAACCATCATCTAATGCCTTTTGACGAATAGCAGAGCCCTTTAAAATTAAAGTAGATTGCGATACTGCTGCTTTTTCTTCAGTTTTTGCAGAACTGAAATTATAATTGACTGGTGCAAGTAGTATGGCTAATAGTAATGCAACAGCCAAAACAACAGGCCCAATGATCATGAATAACTTCTTTTTCAATCCCATTTAGATCAAGCTTTCTACTTTTGCAATAATTAAATTTGGTGTTGCCCACTCAGAACGTTCAAACTCTGAAATTGGAATATCAACACCTAATTCATTTTGTAATTCTAAGATTAATTGAATTGAACCCATTGAATCTAATAGGCCTTCATCAAAAACATTTAAATCTAAATTATTTCTAACTTCTGCGCTACCTGTTGTCTCTTCTAATATATCTAAAACTTTATCTTTTGTGTTCATATCAATTCTCCTCTAATTATCTATTTTATGAAAAATATAGTTTGTCCAAAAATCCTGAAAAGATTAAGAAACTTAAGCAAACGATGTTAAACGTAATAAAGATTGCAAAAATTTCTGTAAATTTATTACTTGGAATACTGGTTTTATGTTTCTTTTTAAATCTGAGCCATGCATCATTAATGACGATAGCTATCGCATGGAATAGGCCATAGGCAATGTAATACCAAGTAACCCCGTGCCAAAATCCCATGAGTAAGAATAATCCAAAATAACCAACAATAGCTGTTGTTATTCGACTTTTAATTAATTTATGTTTCATCATAAAAAAGACTAATCTCATATAAACAAAATCACGGAACCAGAATGAAAGTGTCATGTGCCAACGATTCCAAAAGTCTTTAATATTGTGTGCGATGAAAGGTCTATTAAAGTTAGGAGGTGTTTCAATTCCCATAAAGTAACTGATACCAACTGCGAATAAACTATAACCAGCAAAATCAAAAAATAAATCCATACTGTACGTGTACATGTAACCAACTAAGGCCCACGATATACCACCGTCTAGTAATGCAATACGTGCGACGTGAGGTAACAGCATCGTACCAAATAGGTATGCTAGTAAAAATTTATATAAGAAACCTAAGAAAATGTAAAATACACCCTTTTGTAACATTTCTAAATATTTTTCTCGACTTGGGACATTTTGATAATCTTTAACAAACCGTCTGTAACGATCGATTGGTCCCGATGAGATAGTTGGGAAAAACAATAAAAATTGTAAGGTTAGCATCAAATCAAATTTCTTAATACTACCATCTCGCGATTCCATAATCATTTGAACCGCTTTAAACGTTAAATAACTAATTCCTAAAAAGCCAATAATTGATGGTATACCATTATTAATGGCTGGTGTTATTTTTACGATGGATAATGGTGCTATCGCTAAAAGGACAGCCATAATAAAAACCCACGTTTGATTATACTTACTACGATAATTCATGTATAAACCGATAAGTAAGACTTCAAAAATTATATAAATAAGTAAATTAAAGCCTTCGTGAAGTTTTGGACCGCCAAATATTAAGAAAATAAAGAGTAATGAAATTAACGTTTCATACAATCTAAATCTTTTACCATTAAGCAAACCAACAATAATTGGAATTAAAACAACAATAAGATATAGAAAGTACATCGGATTGACATAAGGTTGGAATGATACCATTAAGCATTCACCTCATTTATTAGTGTTTTCCGATCAATTTTACCATTTTGCGTTAATGGTAAAACATCAACATAAACAAACTTCTGTGGAATCATATATGACATCATTGTATCTAACAAGTATTTTTTAATTTCAACTGTTAATTCTGAGTCTCGTTCAACTGGATTATCATTTTGAACAACATACGCAATTAATTGAACCACTTTATGATCCTTATTATATTTTGGAATAGTGATTGCTTGTTTTACAAATGGATGCGATGACACATGATGGTCAACTTCTTCTAATTCAATTCGGTAACCATGTAGTTTAACCTGGAAATCAATTCGTCCACGATATAACAACATCCCTTCAGAATTTATGATTGCTGCATCACCAGTTCGATAGGCAGCTACGCCATCCATTTCAAAAAAAGCACTGGCCGTTTTTTCAGGATTGTTAAGATAACCTTTTGAGACACTAGGTCCAGCAATAATTAATTCACCTTCATCACCATTTGGTACTAGTTCATTTTCTGGATTAACTACAACCATCTTTGTATCTGATTTGGCATAACCAATTGGTAATCGTGGGTATTGTTCTAAAATAGCATCAGTAATCTCAACACTCGAAACCGCAACTGTTGCTTCCGTAGGACCATACGTATTAAATATCTTAGCCATTGGGAATCTTTGCTTCAATGCTGCAGCTGTTTTGTGAGTTAATTCTTCACCACAAAATAAGAATCGACTAAGATCTGGTAAATGTTTATCATCAAACGTTGGTTCTAATAAACAAATATCAATAAATGATGGTGTTGAAACCCAAACTTGTAAGTCCAGAGTAGGTAACGTTTGGAAAAGAACTTTGAAATTATCCGTCACTTCTTGAGGTAAAACAGATAACTTACCACCCATAGTTAATGTAGGATACAAGTCCATTACTGATAAATCAAATGAGTATGGTGCCTGAGATAGACTATTGGGATGTTCTGGTAGAGAGAAATCTTCTATCATCCAGTTCACGTAACTTATCAAGTTATCATGACTAATTTGAACCCCTTTTGGCTGTCCAGTCGTACCAGATGTAAAGATAATATAGAAGTTATCTTTACCAGTTACTTGGAAACTAGGATCAGGAACTTCTACCCCTTGATTATTCTCAATAATTTCTGTTAATTCAGTTGATAAAATTACAGGTACATCGAGTTTAACTTCAGGTAATTCTGCTACAGCTATACAAGCGACTGGTTTCGCAACTTCTTGAATTGACTCTAAACGCTCAGCTGGTGAGTGCGAATCAATTGGAATATATGCGTGCCCTGCTTTAACGCTTCCTAAAAAAGCCACTAGCATATTAAATTTTTGATTTCCATATATCATAATTGGACGTTTATTATCTAAATTTAATTCAATCAAATGCAATGCTAATGCATCAGATTTTTCTTTTAACTGTTGATAAGTATTTGTCTCACCCAAATCATTGTAAACAATGCGATTGGGATCGGACATTGCGATCATATCAATTTGATTAATTACATTTTTTATCATGTCTTTGCTCTCCTTTAAAATTCATTATAGATAAACGTACCATTACTTATACCTTTAAATGAATACAGGTAAACTAGCATCGCCAATACAATAAAATAAAAGGCAGTTCGAACGATAAACATAAAAACTTCATTTTCTTTTAAATCATGCCATTTTTGGCTCATATTTATCACATCCCCCTTAGAATGAATATAGTATACACTTTTTTTCCCCCGTTTAGCATTCATCTATGTCATACTAACCTAACAATTTTGTAATATTAAACTTAGTTAATAATCTTATTAACCGCTTTTTAGTGTAACAGAATTACATCTATATCACAAAAAAGAACGATTTCTATTTGTATATAGAAATCATTCTTTAATAATTTTTTAACTATTTATTCATTTTCTTGATTTGGAAACGTCAATGTAAACGTTGTCCCTTTTCCTTCAGTACTCATCACTTCAACTTTTCCGTTATGAAGTTGCATTAATTGATGAACAATTGATAATCCCAATCCTGATTCTCCGTACTTAGTACTCTTACGAGATGGATCTGCCTTGTAGTAACGTTCCCAAATATTTTCTAGCTGGTCTTTTGTCATGCCAATACCTGTATCAGTAATCCTAAAGATACTTTCATGGTAACCACGTTCAGCTGAAATATGAATCGTTCCTGATTGAGTGAATTGAATGGCGTTTTGCGTAATGTTAAAAATAACTTGCACAAATCGATCGTAATCCGCAAAAACCATTAAGTTTTTAGGAACACTTAATTCAATCTTATCGTCGGCTTCTATTGCTTTTTTTGTTAGTTGTTCAACGATGTTATTCAAAACAATAACCGCATCAAAATTACTTGGTGCTAGCGTAATTTGATTTGTCCTAATTTTTTCATAGTCTAAATTTTCATTGACTAATCGGATTAATCGCTTAGTTTCACTTTGCATTAGTTCAATGCTCTTCCCTTTGCTCTCTTCTGGAATTGCATCGTATGCTAGCCCTTCAAGTAGTCCGTTAATAGTTGTCAACGGTGTACGCATTTCGTGTGCAGCGTCAGCCATAAATTGTCTACGACGTTCTTCTTGACGTTTTATTTCTTTCTCTGATTCTTTCAATGAAGAAACCATGCCATCAAAATCTTGTGCCAAATCATCTATTTCATCTCGATGTCTACTTTCGATATGCACATCAAAATTACCATCAGCAACCATTCGAGTTGCACGTCTCAATCGATTAATTCTAGAAACAGAGTATCTCGCTAAAAGATAACTCAAAATAATTCCAGCGATAACAGAGACAATAAACGCAATAACCAAATTCTGAGTCATTTGACTCATATTGGATTGAATATTAGAAACATTGGCTCCAACCGATATAACCGCATATAATTTACCATTATAAAAATAAGGTTTCAAAATATCGGTCATATTAATTGCTTTCATATCTGTTTTTAATTGTCTATTAATATGCGGTGTACGGTGAACAACTTCACCATTTTCCAATTTTTTCCACTGCTCACTTGTAATATTGTCCTGTACCGCATTATCAGGATAGATAATTTTAGATTTTTTAGTATAAATAGTAAATCGAACATTTTGCGTTTTTAAAATTAATTCTGCATTTCTTAAATTATTTAAGTTTAAATTAAATTGCGTTTTTGAATCGGTTGTTTTTAAAACCATTGATTCTGACATTAAACTATCCGAGTAACCTTCCAATTGTGTCCATGTATTTTTATAGACCATATCACTCGTGAAATTTAAAAATAAAGCGCCAAATACAATGACCAATGTAATAATAACCGCGAAGAATGCTAACATTTGCTGATAAAGTAGCTTCATTAGTAACCAGCTCCTGAGTCATCAAATTTATAACCGACACCCCACACCGTTTGAATAACTTGTGGACCCACTTTTTCAATTTTTTGACGTAATTTTTTAATATGTGCATCAACTGTTCGTTCATCACCAAAAAATTCATAATCCCAAACTAATTCCAATAGTTTTTCTCTTGAAAAGACTTGTTTTGGTTTATTGGCCAACGTTTTCAACAAATCAAATTCTTTTGGTGTTAAATCATGAATTAAAACGTCTTGTAAGTATGCTTCTCGACGAGCTGTACTTAATTTAAAGTGAGTTGTGACAATATCAAAACTAGTACTTTCATTTTCTGTTTCATCGTCAGTTCCAACACTTGGTTTTTCTGCCCGGCGGTGAAGGGCCTTAATTCTAGCAATCAATGTTATTGGGCTAAAAGGCTTTGTTACATAATCATCTGCGCCCATTTCTAATCCAAGAACTTGATCACTTTCGGTATCGCGTGCCGTTAAAATAATAATGGGGACATTAGCTGAAACTTTTCGAATCGTAGAACTGACTTGCATGCCATCCATACCAGGCAAATTCAAATCAAGCGTAATCATATCCCAACTATCCGGATCTTCATTAAACATAGCAACAGCATCATTACCATCATAAGCGTACTGAACGTCCCATTTTTCTTTTTGAAAAAACATCGACATCATTTCAGAAACTGCCTTATTATCCTCTACCATCAATAATTTCATATTATTCCTCTTTCATTTCCAATTTAATGAAAATCATAATCTTATCTGCTACTTTGAGCGGTCTTATATTCCATTAGTATAACTAAATAATATGAATATTTTTAGTTTTTTTTCGTAATATATTTTAATACCATCAATTTTAATGTATTGTAACTACTTTTACTGTATTTTAGTAGCTGATGAACTGCTTACCTGGCTTGTACTACTACTAATAGCACTTGATTCTGAACTGCTTACGGCTGTATCTGATGACGCGTCGGCTTCTAAACTAGAGCTTGTTTCATCCGTTGAACTTGATTCTTCTACAGAACTTGCCTTTGCCTCCTGGCTTGATGCGCTGGATGACTTTTTACTTGCTCCCGAGTAAATTTTATTTGCTGAAGTTCCCTTATAACTTTGGTGTTGGATAATTACCTTTAATTTATCTGTTCGCTTAAGTAAGTTTCCTTCACTCGGCTCCGATAATATCATGTTTTTCCCAGACCATTTCTGTACAAATACAATTTCTATATGGTTTTTGTTGGCCCACTTTTGCGCTTCCGATTGAGATCCAAATTTAGGAACTTTTATATAAATTTCAGCTTGTTTCTTATCTTCAGCCTGTTTTTTTAATGCATGAGATAAAGTTTCTTCAAGTGAAACCAACTTTTTATCGGCTTGTTTCTTATCTGAAAGATCTTTTTTATAATCATCAAATACCTGATACTGCTCTGTCTGTGTGGCTAAATCTTTAGCTATCACTTCTTCAATTTGATTTAAAAAGGCAAGATTATTCCATGAATAGTGTAATTTACTGACAGCATTCGTATAGTCATCTATTTGCTGACTTGTACTTTTTTTCAAGATTTCTACATTACCTGACAAAGGGTCATACGTGGCTGTCTTCATGGCAATGGACATTACACCGTTTATTGCTATTGCATCTTTTGCCAAATTTTTTTGTAGTGTATAAATTCGATTGGCAAATTGATCTTTATTTGAAGAATTAATCAATAACTGATTAATGTACCCAAATTGTTCATTATTCAATTTTTGAATCGTTCCAGGGGTCACATTTACTTTAACTGTTTGTTCATCATCCTTAACAAATACATCTTGGTATAATGAATTCACTTTCACTTTTTTTAATAAATTATCATATTTTGTCTGGTAATCAGCACGTGAATTCTTAGAAATATTTGATAATGTATCATCTAATTTTTTCATTTCACTTGAAGTTGCTTTAGTCGTTAACTCCTCTGTTTTAATGTTGTAACTATCTGCATAAATTTCATTAAACTTTTGTTTTGCTTCTTTAGACTTAACATTAGAGTCGTAGAGTGAGTCTGGCGTTTGATTTGCCATTGTTAATTTTGAATTATCATTTTTGGACCAATCAAGACTAATTTGATACCGATTGATAACCGTATAGACGCTCCAAATACTCAAGCTAACCGCAATAAACAACAAAATACGATACGCCCACTTTAAAAATTGTCGTATCGATTTATGACTAGCTTGTTCTGGTTTAAAATCTGCTTTATTTTCTCGGTTAACAGTTTTTTTTCCTGTTTGCTTTGTCCCTCTTGATCTCGGTTCCATTTTTATTCACCCTCTAACGTCTCTTTAGCCGCCTTAATGCCATCATTAGCCTTGTCTAATTTTTTCTGAACATTATTTAATTTTTTCTGAGTTGACTGCTCCCATGAACCAATTTTATATGCTTCAGGTTTCTTGTGATATGAAGGATCCTCTAATTTTATTTTTAACGTGTCCTCAGCAATCTTTTTAGACAAATACGTTTTATATATTTTAGCTTTTTTTACATCAATTTTTTCTGGCTCTTTAACGCCTAACGTTACTACTTTATCGTTAGGTTCATATTGAGCTGCAAGACCAGTTCCTGACAATTGTATAACAGTTGATGGTTTTGTCCACTCACTATTATCAGCATTCTTTTCTTTTGAAAAATGTACCATTAGGTCACGATATAAATTAACATTTGTCATTGCAGATGCAGCATCAGTAATATAATGTCCTTTTTTCATTGGTTCATCATACCCTAACCACATCGAAATAGAAGTTGATTTAGTGAACCCATTCATCCAGACATCCATATTTGCATTCGCTGGAAATCCCGATGAAGCAGAATAACCGACGGTCCCTGTCTTCATTGCCTGATGAACATTATCAATTCTTGCAGAAGGCGCTGTCCCACCGGCATTAGGTACGCCTTCCATCATTGACGTTAGCATAAATGCTGTTGAGGCCTTCATAGCACGTTTACTATTTACCTCATATTTTTTAACACTATTATCTGAAAATTTTAGACTTGTGACGTAACGAGCCGCATGATAGGTTCCGCCATTTGAAACGGTGCCATATGCTGTCGCCATTTGTTCGGTAGAAACATCGAGTCCAATAGCCTGCGACCCCGCAGGTGCATTATTTTGAGCCATCCCTACTTGTGCTAAAAATTGGCTAGCCTTCGCACTCCCAACAGTATTTAACGTTCTAATTGCTGGTGTATTAGCCGAAACTCGTAATGCGTTTTGCATCGTTATTGATTTATAACTCACTTTATCAAAATTCTGAGCAACAAGATTAGTTCCCGGATAAGTATATGAAGTGCCATCTAAGGCATGTGTGGTTGCCCACCCAAAGTATTCAATAGCAGGGCCATAATCTAATAGTGGCTTAATTCCTGATCCTGACGAACGCTGCGTAGAAATTGCCCGATTATAACTGAAGGCAGTTTTTTGATGACGTCCACCATATTGAGCAACAATATTCCCCGTTTTAGGATCTGTAATTGTAATTGCAGATTGTTCTGCTGAATTTTGATAATATTTTTTATTATCAGCTAATTTTTTAACAGTCGCATTTTGCTTTGAATCAAGCGCTGTTGTAATTTGTAATGGAGTTTTAGCTAAATCGTACCCTTTATCGCTAACTTGTTCTAAGGCAGAAGTAACATAAGCATTATTTTCAAGAATTTTTTTTGTAACAGAATTTTCCATCCAATGGCGTTTCTGTAAATCTTTTGTCACTGATTCTGCGACAGCAATTTTATATTGTTTCTTTGTAATTACCTTATTCTCAAGCCCTGTTTTTAATATTATATTTCGGCGTGTTTGAACGGCTTTAGGGTTTGAATATAAATTATAGGTAGAAGGGGCTTGGCCCAATCCAGCTATAATTGCCTGTTGACTAATACTCAATTGTTTTAAAGTTTTACCAAAATACGTTTCTGAAATGGTCTGTGCCCCATATGATCCTTCGCCTAGACTCATTTTATTAACATAAAACTCTAAAATCTGTTTCTTACTATAATTATGGTATAACTGTTGCGCTAAGAAAAATTCTTTTATTTTCCGGTCTACAGTCCGATCTTTATTACTCGTTGAAAAAACAGTTAATTTAATTAACTGTTGCTCAATACTTGATCCACCTCGAGCTGACCCTTTACCTACAGCTGATTTAATGGAAGAAAGTCCCGCATTAAATAAGCCGGAGGGCGAAAATCCCGCGTCTTTGTAAAATGTTTGATCTTCTGTTGCTAATAACAGATTACTATATGTTTCAGGAATGTCTTTTGACTTAACATAAACTCGTTTATTCAGCGCTGAAGACCAAATTAACTGGCCATCTTTA
This sequence comes from Dellaglioa sp. CoH-57-MRSF-16, assembly GCF_056782055.1. Next base: position 29,276 of record NZ_JBXAXZ010000008.1, read on the forward strand.
TCATACATATTTGAACTGGCATCAGATATTAATTCCTGACTTGTAACTGTTGGCACGGACTTAATAACTGTCGCAATATAAATACTTATCGTCGTAACTCCTAATAAAAATAAAACACCAAATATTGCAATAACTCTAAAAATCCACGGATGCCGATGACGCCATCTTTCTTTATCTTTCTTATTTTGTTTTACCATTATGCCATCCCCGATTCTGTGACACGAGTCACATCTCTTGCCATGACATTATTTATTATTTTTTCTATGTATAAATCTAAATTTCCCAATTTATTACCAACTAACAAAACGTAACCCCCTACTACTTTTCTTAACAATACAAAATCTGACTAATCCATTTCGATAATTGTATTGTAATCCTCTAACTATGTAAATTTTTATATCGTTCACAATTGATAACGTTCATATAAGTATTAAATCCTCATTTAACCGTGAGTCATCCCCATTTATATATGTTAAATATAACAATCATAATGACTATATACAAGCGCTAAACTGGATGTTTAAGTTAAGACTTGTATAACTTCTACCTCGTACGTTAAACTAGAGTAATTAAATAAAGAAAGTTTGGGGTTAATATGAAAAACAAAAAAATGATTGGTTTAATTGCAGTAATTATTATCATTATTCTTGGGGGAATTGGGTTCTTCTTCTACCATCAAAATGCAGAAACAACAAATGATACGGAAACTACTACTTCTTCATCAAGTGTAGCGTCAAACGTTGAACTACCACAACTTAGTTCAAAAGTAACAAAAAAAGAAGCTGTCGTAGATATTCAGACAACAAAGGGAAATATCAAAATCAAATTATTCCCGGAATATGCACCAAAAGCTGTGAAGAATTTTATTACTCATAGTAAAAAAGGGTACTATAATAATACCCTCTTCCATCGTGTTATTAACGAATTTATGATTCAAGGTGGCGATCCTAAAGGGGATGGTACTGGTGGCGAAAGTATTTATGGTCATACATTCGGTGCTGAAATTTCAAGTAACCTTTACCACATCCGTGGTGCTTTAGCGATGGCACAAACGTCAGAACCTGATTCAATTGGTAGTCAATTCTACATTGTTCAAAATAACCAAGATGTAAGTACCAGTGCTGATATTAAAGATGGCACACCGTCAAAAATTATTGATGCATACAAAAATGGTGGCACACCTTCACTTGATGGTACTTATACTGTCTTTGGTCAAGTTATCAAAGGGATGGATGTTGTTGATAAAATTGCCGCAGTTGCAGTTAATTCAAGTGATAAACCTACAACTAATGTTAAAGTTAAAACAATTAAAGTCCTCCAAGAGACAAAATAATCAGTTCAAATCTGCAGTCTCTTATAAAGTAACTATGTTACTATGAAGATACTAATAAAGGGAGGTTTTATAGATGTCAGATAAAATTCTAGTCGTTACAACGGAAAGTATTCCGGGTAGAGAATATGAAGTAATTGGGGAAGTTTTTGGCCTTACAACACAATCTAAAAATGTTATCAAAAACATTGGTGCCAGTCTTAAAAATATTGTCGGTGGCGAAATTAAGGCCTACACAGAAATGATGGCTGAATCAAGAGATACTGCTATTGATCGTTTACGCGACAATGCAGTAAGCATGGGTGCTGATGCAGTTGTTATGATGCGTTTTGATTCCGGTTCAATTGGTCAAGATATGCAATCAGTTGCCGCATATGGTACCGCAGTTCGATACATTAAATAATGAAAAAAAGTTTCAACAATGTACTAGGCCCTGTCAAGTTGACGGATGAAATAATATAAAATTTAATATGTTTCTAAATGGCTTTATCCCAGTAT